>CAYMHN010000670.1:1904-2263 GCA_964390235.1 uncultured Candidatus Competibacteraceae bacterium | reverse complement strand
TGGCGCTGTCCGCCCGAGAGCTGGTGCGGATAGGCACTCAGCATGCGGTCCGGGTCGGGCAGCGCGACCGCAGCCAGCAGCTCGATGATCCGTCGCGACCGCTCGGGCTTGGTCAGCTTGCGATGGGTGGCGATGACCTCGTCGATCTGGCGGCCGATGGTCATCAGTGGATTCAGGGCCGTCATCGGCTCCTGGAAGATCATCGAGATATCCGCGCCACGCACGGCGCGCATCCGCTCCGCGGAGACCCGCAGCAGATCCTCGCCCCGAAACCGGATGCTGCCGCCGGAAGGCCGCAATTTGGTCTGTTGCAGCAGACCGAGTATCGAGCGGGCCATCACCGATTTGCCCGAGCCGGA
>CAYMHN010000670.1:0-1894 GCA_964390235.1 uncultured Candidatus Competibacteraceae bacterium | reverse complement strand
CCACGCACAGGATCTCGTCGCGATTCAGGGTGAGCGATACCTCCTCGACGGCGTGGGGGCGGTCCGCGCCGGGCGGCAGGTCTACGCTGAGCCGGTCGATTTCGAGCAGGGTGTCGCTCATCGTCGTCAGCCGTTGCGCAGCCGCGGGTTGAGGGTGTCGTTCAGGCCCTCGCCGACCAGGTTGATGGCCAGCACCGTCAGCAGGATCGCGGTACCGGGTATCACGCACAGCCACCAGGCGGTGCGCAGAAAGGTGCGCCCGGAACCGATCATGAACCCCCAGCTCATCCGGTTGGGATCGCCCAGGCCGAGAAAGGCCAGCGCCGATTCGATCAGGATGGCGGTGGCGACCATCAGGGAACCGGCGACGATGATCGGCGACAGGCAGTTGGGCAGGATTTCCCGGAAGATGATCGCCAGGTCGCTGTTGCCCAGGCAGACCGAGGCCTGGACGAATTCGCGGTTGCGCATGGCCATGAACTCGCCGCGCACCAGCCGGGCCACCGGGGGCCAGGTGACCACGGCGATGGCGATGACGATGCTCTGCATCGACGGCGACAATATCGCCACCAGCACGATGGCGAAGATGAAGAACGGGATGGTCTGGAAGAATTCCGTGCCGCGCATCAGCACATCGTCGATCCAGCCGCCGTAATAGCCGGCGAAACCGCCGATCAGGGTGCCCAGGATCAGGGCCACCGAGGTCGCCAGCAGGCCGATCAGCAGCGAGGTGCGCGCGCCGTAGGCGATACCGGCGGCCAGGTCGCGGCCCAGGCTGTCGGTACCGAACAGGAATCCGTCGCTGAACGGCGGCGTGAACGGCCGCCCGACGATGCGGAACGGATCACCGGGAAACAGCAGCGGAGCGGCCAGGGCGATCACCAGCACGGTGATCAGGATCAGCAGCCCGATCACGCCCACCCGGCTCCTGAGATAGCGGCGCGAGAACTCGCTCATCCGGCTTCGATCCGCGGGTCCAGCAGGGTGTAGATGATGTCCACGAACAGATTGACCACGATCACCAGGCAGGCGGAAAAGAAGAAGATGCCCAGCAGCAGGTTGAAATCACGGGCGAACAGGGACTGGTACGCCAGCAGCCCGAGGCCGGGCCAGCCGAATACCGACTCCACCACCACCGAACCGCCCAGCAGGCTGCCCACCTGTACCCCGGCCATGGTCACCACCGGCAGCACGGCGTTGCGCAGCACATGGCCGAACACGATACGCCGCTCGCCCAGCCCCTTGGCCCGGGCGGTGACCACGTAGTCCATGCCGGACTGTTCCAGCATGGCGGCCCGCATCAATCGGGTGTACATCGCCATGTAGAACAGCGACAGCGTGACTGCGGGCAGGATCAGGTGGCGACCGATGTCCAGAACCCGGTCCCAGCCCTCGTAGAACGCCGCGACGTTCTCCATTCCGCTGGCGGGCAGCCAGCCCAGGTTGATCGAGAACACCACGATGAACATCAGGCCGATCCAGAACAAGGGCGTGGCATAGGAGACGATGGCCAGGATCGAGATCAGGGTATCGCGCCAGCTGTGCACCTTCATGGAGGCGATCAGACCGAGCAGGATACCCACGCCGACCGATAGCACCAGCGTGGTGCCCATCAGCAGCAGGGTGGGCCAGAGCCGGTCCAGGATCAGTTCCAGCACCGGCATGTTGTGGCGGAACGAAAACCCCAGATCCAGCACCAGGATGTTCTTGACGTATAGCAGGAGCTGCACGTAGACGGGTTGATCCAGCCCGAAGCGCCGGCGCAGCTGTTCCATGTATTCCGGCGTGGCCGAACCGGCCTCGCCGGCCAGCACATCGGCGGCGTCGCCGGGCGCCAGTTGCAGCAGCAGGAAATTCAGCACCACGATGCCGAGGATGATCGGCACCGCCTGGA
>CAYMHN010000669.1:0-2274 GCA_964390235.1 uncultured Candidatus Competibacteraceae bacterium | reverse complement strand
CATCGCCCAGCTCCACGCACTGGCCCGCTACCACGGTCCGGAACGCCGGGGTTGACTGCCTTTCCCGTCCGGTCACCGTATAATCCGTGCCCATGAACGAACCCCCGTTGCGACGCATCCACAAGGCGCTGGCCGCCCGCTATCCGCTGGTCTATGTCCGGAACCAGGACGAGCAGCGGCTCGAGAACCTGCTGCGCGAGGTCGCGGCCAGCCATTACGGCGACGATCGACCGTTGGTGGTCTGGACCAGCACCCGGGGCTTTACCGCCCGAGGCGAGCTGATCGACGGCTCCTGTGATCCGCTCGACGCGCTCAAGTACATCCTCGCATCAGCGCACGAAGGTTTTTTCCTGCTCAAGGATCTGCCCGAGCTGCTGGCCGGCAGACCCGCTCTGATCCGGGCCCTGCGCGACCTGTACCAGGCGCTCGCCGGGCGCGATAGCTGCGTGTTCCTGTCCTCCGCCGGGCTCAGCCTGCCCGATGCGCTGGTCCACGAGGTCCTGTTGGTCGATCTCGGTATCCCGACGGAGCATGAGATCATCGCTGAGTTGCGGCGGTTGGCCGAGGTCCACGCGCGCTTGCAGGCGCTTGACGCGAGCTGGTTCGAGCGGGTGGCCGCCGCACTGCGTGGCTTGATGCTCAATCAGGTGGTCCATCTGGTGCGCCGCCTGGTCGCCGAGGACCGGCTCGATCTGGACGCGGTGCTGATGGAGATTCATCAGGAGAAAGCCGACGCGCTGATGCGCGAAGCCTGTCTTGAACTGGTCGCGCAAATCGGCGATCTCGACCGGATCGGCGGGCTGGAGAACCTCAAGGAGTGGGTCGAGAGCCGCAAGGCGCTGTTCTCCGGCCATGCGAGCGAATCGGTACTGCCGGTGCCGTCCGGGATCCTGTTCATGGGCGTGTCCGGCTGCGGCAAGAGCCTGGCGGCCAAGGTGATCGCCGGCGCGTGGAATCTGCCGCTGGTGCGCCTGGACATGAACCTGGTGCTGTCGGGCGCCTTCGGCTCGCCCGAATACGCGTTCGACCACGCCTTGCGGGTCGCCGAGCAGATCGCGCCGCTGGTGCTGTGGATCGACGAAATGGAGAACAGCTTCGGCTATGACACCGGCTCGCGTGGGGCGACCAACCAGAACATCTTTTCGAGCTTTCTGACCTGGATGCAGGAAAAGCCGGCCGGCGTCTTCGTCGTCGCGACCGCCAACCGCATCGAGAGGCTACCGGCCGAAGTGATCCGCAAGGGCCGCTTCGACCAGCTGTTCTTTCTGGATCTGCCCGATACCGAGGAGCGCCGGGCGATCCTGGAAATTCACATCGGCGCGGCCGGCGGCGATCCCACCCGGTTCAACCTCGCGACGCTCGCCGCGATCACCAAGAACTGGAGCGGCGCCGAGATCGAGCAGGCAATCCGCTCGGCCGTCGTGCATGCGCGGCAGGAACAGCGCGCGTTCAATGAACGCGACATGGTGTGGAGCGCGATGCAAATAGTGCCGCTGTCGCGCACCATGGAGGAACAGATCAAGCAGCTGCGGCAGTGGTCGCAGGACCGGGCCACGCCGGCCTCGCGCCGCAGCGCGAACTGATCCACCTGGCGCGGCTGAGTGAAAGCGGTAGGGTGCACACCGTGCACCATGATCCCTCACTCCAGCAAACCGCGTCTGCCCAGCCAGTCCAGGGCCTGCTGGCACAGCCGGGGCGGTCGATCGACCCGTTCGGCATAACTCATTGCCGCCCCGGCCCGGTCGGCGGGTCGGACCTCGCGGTGCCAGCGCAGCAGCGGCACCAGCTCCACCCCGTCCAGTTGCCAGACCCCACGCGGCTGATCGGCGCTGACGATGACCTCGCGGGTCTCGATGTAGCCATTGCGGCTGACCGGGCGCGCTTCGATGCGGGCCGGACCGGCTGCCGGGTCGGGATGGACGGGCTCGGCATCGGGCCAGGTCTGGCGTCGGCGCCAGAATTCCCGTTCCGGCCAGCGTGACTCCTGGCGGTAGAAATCTCGTCCCAGCCGGGCCATGCGCTGGAAATCCGATCCGATGCGCTGGTGGTAGAAGGCCAGCGCCGCCTCGGTATCCCCGGGGCGGGCGAGCAGGGTGTTGACCGTGGCCGTCAGGGCCAGGGCGCCGGCCAGGGCCTGATAGATGCCGTGACCGGACAGCGGGTCGATGGCGAAGATGCGCACATCCGCCTTGTCGTAGCCGCGTCCGCGCACCGGGATCATCTGCGGGCCAAAGCGTTCGACGATGCCTTGCGCCGCATCCCACTTGATCGACG
>CAYMHN010000668.1:0-2289 GCA_964390235.1 uncultured Candidatus Competibacteraceae bacterium | reverse complement strand
AGACCTACTGCCTGTACGAGGCCTCCGACCCCGAGGCGGTCCGCGAGTCGGCCCGGCGGGCCGGGGTGCCGGCCGATGTGATCGTGGAGGTCAGCGAGATCAATCCCGCGGCGTTCGCCTGAACGGAGCCGGGGCAAACCCGGGCGGATTTGCCCCGGAACGGCTATCCAAGCTGGCTCGACACAAGCTTTCAGCTGCCTGCGGTGAGCGCCTCTATGCGGGCCTGATAGGCGTTTGCGGTTTCGCTATCGCCGGCCAGTTCCGCCGCCTGCGCGGCGCCGTGCAGGCTTCTGAACCGGCCGGGTGAAATCGTCAGGCTGGCCTCATAGGCCTCGATCGCGGCCACCGGCTGGCCGAGCAGCACCAGCATGTCACCCAGTAGTTCACGGGCTGGCAGCACCGCGCCAGGGGTGACCGGGTGCTTGTCGACAGAGTCTTCCAGGTCGGCCGCCGTGCGCATCCGCTCCAAGGCTTCCTCCGGCCGGTCTTCGGCGTGGGCTACCCAGGCGGCGGTGGTGTTGCGCTGGGAATCGACCAGCACCGCCCAATAGGCCTGGCCGGTGTCCAGCAGTTGTTGATGCAGCGCATCGAGCGTCGTCATGGCCTCCTGCGCGGTAGCCGGATCGCCGCTACGGGCGGCACCCAGACCCCGGGCAAAGTGGCTGATCGCCTCGGTCGCCGGGAACCGATCCCAGCTCAGGGAGGCGGGCAGGCGTGGTGCCAGCGCCGCAGCCGCGGCCCACTGCTCCCGCTCCAGCGGGTAGCGGGCCTGGGCCGCCGCCAGATTGTAGGCCACCACGAAATTGTCCTGATAGCGCTCGGGTTCATGAATACTGTCGATGACCGCCCGGGCCATCTGTTCCTCGCCGCGCTGCAGATGAGCATAGACCAGGTAATCCAGGGCATGGGCATAGTGGGTGGAAGTGGCGCCGTCGACCGGCTGGCGGAAGGCCGCCGCCGCCGAGCGCTTGTTCCAGGCTATGGTCTCCTCCCACAGGCCGAGTCGCACGAAGATATGCGACGGCATGTGCAGGGCGTGAGGCACGTCGGGTGCGATCTGGCCGTAGCCTCGGGCTGCTTCCAGCGCACGTTCGGCCAGCGGCGGGTTATCGTAGGCATGGATCAGGTAATGAAAACCGGCGGGGTGCTCGGGTAACCTGGCATGCAGTTCCTCGAGCAAGGCGCCTGCCGCCTGTTCACCGGGAAAGGTCTTGTCGTCCTTGGATGCTATGGCCAGCTGGGCCAGGGCGTGCAGGGCGAGGGCATCGGGGTCGTCCGGATAGGCCCGATGGACTTGCTCCTGGCCCGCTGCCCAGGCAGCGAGCCGCGCCCCGTGGCTGGCATCCTGCCAGTCTCGGTAAAAGGCGCCGGCGGCGGCGATATAGGCGTGTTCCCGCTCGCTGGGGTCCCGGGTTCTGGCCTGCTCGATCGTCGTCCAGCCTCTTTCGAGTACCGCAGGGCTCGGCTGTCCCGCCCAGAGCGGTTGAAACAGGGTCATGGCGATACCCCAATGCGCCATCGCGCAGCCGGGATCCGCCTCGGCGATCGCCGTGAACACCGTCTCGGCCTGTTCATACATCATGTGATGCAGCAGCGCGAGTCCTTGTTCGAACTCGGTTTGCGCCGCGGGACTGCAGGAAATGGGGAATTCGACCTTGCCCAGTTCGTTCGGGCCGCGGGCCTGCTGGGCGACTGAAGGGCTGGCCAGCGACAGTGCGGCCAGCAATGCGATCAAGGCGTATGGATTGCGCATGACGGGTTCCTCCGTAACGAACGTATCCGATCGGATACCCGGTCAGCTTAGGTTCGATCGGTAAACCGCGCATCCACTGGATTGACTATTTGTCGGAAAAACCAATCGGACGATGGATATAGTCAGGATTGACTATACCCGGGTAGGAGGTCCGTCCCGGGCCGGTTGTTCGAGCGTTCATCGCGCTGGGACGGTGCTCCTACTTTCCGACCAACTCGTGCCGGATGGCATAGGCCGCCGCCTCGGTGCGGTTGGCGGTGTTGGTCTTGGTCAGGATGCCGCGCACATGGTTGGCGACGGTGTTCGGGCTGACGAACAGCGTTTCGGCGATCTCGCGGTTGCTCTTGCCGACGGCGAGCAGTTGCAGCACCTGCACCTCGCGCGCGCTCAGCCCGTCCGGATAGACCGGGCGGTGGCCGAGTTTTTCCTGTAGCGCCGCACAGCGCCGTTCCAGCGCCGCCATGCCCAGTTCGCGGGCGGTAGCCAGCGCCGCGGCGAGCAGTGGCGCGGCCTGTTCGTGCTGCCGGCGACGGATC
>CAYMHN010000667.1:0-2293 GCA_964390235.1 uncultured Candidatus Competibacteraceae bacterium | reverse complement strand
CTCGGCTGCTGTGCTGTCATCGCGCTGGCGGAGCAGCTGCCCGCGCAACCTGTGGGCTTCCGATTCATAATAGCGCTCGCCGGTGCGCTCCACCCAGCCCAGGGCCTGCTCCACGGCGTCCAGCCCCGGCTCGACCTGTCCCATGCAGGCATGGGCCTCGGCCAGCAGGCTGTACCAGGACGATAGCTGCACCTCGGCGCCGGTGGAGCGAAACACCTCCAGACCGTGGTGAATGGTGGCGATGCCCTCGTCGGATCGCTCCGTCCGGGCCAAGGCCCAGCCCCGGAGCACCAGGGCGGTGCCTTCCCAGAACGGAAAGCCCTGCTCGCGGCAGAGTTCGATACCTTCCTGCGCCAGCTCCAGCACCGCCCGGTCTTCCAGATGGAACTGATGCAGTTCGGCGGTCAGGCATAGCGCGATGGCCAGGCTGAACGGGTGCTCCAGCCCCCGCGCCAGTTCCAGCGCCTGGCGGGCGCGCTCCAGGGCCCGATCCGGTTGGCCCAGATGCCACAGCGCCCAGGCGGAGTAGCACAGGCAGGCCACACCGGGTGCATCGGTGGCGTGGGAATGGCGGGCCAGAGCCCGGTAATGCGCTACCCCCTGTTCCAGATGGTCGCAAGCCTCGCGCAGCTGGCCGGTATGGAACAGGATCTCGCCCAGCGCGGCATGGGCTCGCAACAGGCGCACCGGTTCCGGGTCCTTCTCCGCCAGGGACAGCAGTTCCCGCGCGGTGGCGACGGCCTCGCTGGATTCACCTCGGACCCAGTGATAATTCCATAGTCCGATCAGCGACTTGAACAGCGCCGCCCGGTCGCCGATCCGTTCACACAGCTCACGCGTCCGGGTCCAGGTCTGCCGCACTTCCGGATCGGCATAACCCCTGGCGGCCATCAGCACCGGTCCCAGGGTCATCAGCAAGCGCAACTCCAGGCGGTTACGATCCTCGCTCTCGGACGGTCCGCCGCGCGGCAACTCGCCCAACACGCTCAGACCCTTGCGCACGTACTGGATCGCCTCCGGAAGAGCCGAGCGCTCGTAGGACTGGCGCCCGGCCTGCTGCCAGCAGGCCACGGCCTTGTGGTAGTCACCGGCCTCGGTATAGTGATGAGCCAGCACTTCGGGCTGACCGAAAACGCTGTCCGCGAAACGCTGCTCGATGAGCCGCGCGATCCGCGCGTGCAGCTCTTGTCTGACGCTGTGCAGCAGCGATCGATAGGCAACGTCCCGGGTCAGTGCGTGCTTGAACACGCAGGCATGCCCGGCACCGGACCGGGTTTCATACAGAAATTCGCCCCGCTGCAAGCGCTCCAGCGCCTGGCGCAGATCCTCTTCCGGGCGTTCGCTGACCGCCTGCCATAGTCTCAAGGGCACACGCGCGCCGATCACGGCGGCGATTTGCAGCAAGCGCTTGTCGGCGGCCGCCAGTGCATCGATGCGCGCCGCCAGCACGCCCTGCACCGTGTCCGGGATGTCGCTGGTCGTGCCCGTGGCTTCCAGGGTCCGGGTCAGTTCCTCCAGAAAGAACGGATTGCCCGCGGCGCGCGCGACGATATCCCGGGCCAGCTCGTCCGGCAACTGATCCGCCAGGGCGTGCATCAGGTCGATGCTGGCCTGCCGGGTCAGCGGCGGCAGATTCAAGCGGGTGATCGGGGCGGATTCCAGCCACTGGGGGCGGTATTCGGGCCGGTAGGTGAGCACCAGCAGGAGGGGGACTCCGGCGATCTTCCCGGCCAGGCGAGCCAGCCACTCCTCCGAAGAGGCATCGATCCAGTGCAGATCTTCCAGGACGATCACGCGGGTTTCCTCCGGTCCGGCATCCGGCGGATGGGCATGCAGCACCAGATCGCCGAGGTGCGCCAGGACGCGCTCGCGCTGCACCTGCGGGCTGAGCCTGAGCAAGGCGCCGGTATCCGCCGGCACGTCGAGCAGTTGCAGCAGCAGCGGGGCGGCTTCGGGAGCGCCTATCCCGGCTCGCGCCAGACCCTCCGCGATCTTGCCCACGATGACGGTCTGCGGGTCATCGGCATGGATACCGCAGAGCCGTCGCACCAGTTCCAGCACCGGCAGATAGGACGCTATGCCCGCATAGGGCAAACAGTGCCCGCGATAACAGCGAATACCGTCCAGATCGCGGCGGAATTCCCGCAGCAGGCGCGACTTGCCGATGCCGGGCTCACCGCTGACGGCGACGATCTGACTGCGGCCCTCGCTCGCCTGGAGCAGGCGTTCGTGCAGTAGTCCGAGTTCCCGGTCACGGCCGATGAAGGCCCTCGCAGCCTCGCGCTGCGGCACC
>CAYMHN010000666.1:0-2294 GCA_964390235.1 uncultured Candidatus Competibacteraceae bacterium | reverse complement strand
AGGGCGTAGTTCGAGCGCTCGGAGGCGGCGGAGTGTTGCCAGCGGTGGATGAATTGGTCGGGGGTGATGGTGGGGCTCCCCGTGTCAGGATTGTAACGGCGGTGGTTCGTCGAACGGGTTGACGTTGGTGTCAATCAAATAACCGTTCGACATCCCGGCCGGTATCCTGACGGTTGCGGGTGATATCCAGATCGCTGTCCAGCTCCGACAGACTCATGAGCCAGTCCTTGAACCTCGGTGGGGCATCGTTCATCAACACATTGTGCAGAATCAGCCGGTGCTCGGCTTCGACGGAACGGCCATGTTCGGCGGCCCGCTGCTTGAGTCGCCGGACCAGTTCCTTGTCGAGATTGCGGACTATCAGTTGGGCCATTCATCGTCTCCTTGCCTTGGGTGCTATCGATGATAGCGCTCGCTGGGCACGTTGAACAGGCGCGGTATCATCATTGGTAAAATGCCGCACCACCATCCATGATGAGGAGCAAACCATGTCGGAGCGAGTCGAGTTGCAGGGTGCCTGTCTGTGCGGAGAGGTGCGTATTTTGGTGAAGGCGGCGAGCAGAAGCGTGGGTGCCTGCCATTGCAATATGTGCAGGAAATGGACCGGCGGGCCGTTGATGGTGATCGAATGCGACGACGATGTCGGTTTCGAGGGCGAGGAACATGTGGCCGTGTTCAGCTCGTCCGACTGGGCCGAGCGGGGATTCTGCGCTCGATGCGGCAGCCATCTGTTCTATCGCTTGAAGGAGGGAGGTCTGTACGCGGTACCGGTCGGTCTGTTCGGCGACAGCGAATCGTTCGTTTTCGACCATCAGGTGTTCATCGACGAGAAGCCGGCGTTCTATGCCTTCGCGAACCAGACCCGGAACCTGACCGGGGCCGAGCTGTTCGCACAGCATGTCGCGTCGAAGCAGTCGGTTGACTGAAACATTTGAAACAGAAAACCCGCCGCTGCGGTGGCAGGCGACATCACTCAGCAACAATCCGGCGTTAGCGTGGAGTCAGAGCCGGGTCAACGGCTGTTTGTCCACCACTAGAGGATACTGCCATGGAATTCGTATGTCATGCGGAAGATCTGTGGAACACGATGGAGCCACGCTGGTCGGCGGTGCTCGGCGAGTTGCCGGACGAGCCGGAGGATTGGAGCTTCGACGAGTCGTTGCCGGCATTCGACGACGACGAGCGGCTTGCGGACTTCGACGGGTCGCTACGCGCAATCACCCGTTGATGATGACCACCGGGCTCAGGCTACCTTGACCAGCCGGGGAGCTGAAGCGTCGCACTGAGCCGAGGCGGGTGAGCGGTAGGCGGTTGATCCACCTCGACATGGATTTCTGCTACTCTGTGCGATCATTATCGGATTAGCACGACAAGCCTCCAATACAGCGCCGACCATGGCCCGCACCCGTGTCAAGATCTGTGGCATCACCCGCGTCGAGGACGGCCTGGCGGCCGCCGCGGCCGGCGCCGATGCCATCGGTCTGGTGTTCTATCGACCCAGCAGCCGCTGGGTGGAGCCAACGGCGGCGGCGGCCATCGTCGCCGCCTTGCCCCCGTTCGTGACCACGGTCGGACTGTTCCTGGACGCCGAGGCGGGTTTCGTGCGCGAAGTGATGGCGCGGATGCCGCTGGATCTCTTGCAGTTTCACGGCAGCGAAGCGCCGGCCTATTGCGCGAGCTTCGGCCGACCCTATGTCAAGGCCGTGCCGATGGCGGAAACCGGCGATGTGGCCGGCTACGCGCGACGCTATGACGACGCCAGGGGTCTGCTGCTGGACAGCCATGGCGGCGGCAGGATCGGCGGCACCGGCGAGCGCTTCGACTGGTCGCTGATCCCGGATGCGCCCGGCAAGCCCCTGATCCTGGCGGGCGGCCTCGATCCCTCCAATGTAGCCGAAGCCATCCGTCATGTGCGACCCTATGCGGTCGATGTCAGCAGCGGGGTCGAAGCGGCCCGGGGCATCAAGGACGCCGCGCTGATCCAGGCATTCATGCAGACTGTGACAGGTACCCGATAGCATGCGTATTGCAACAGACACTATTCCCGCCAGCGACAATCTGGACTTCAGCCAGTTTCCCGATCTGCGCGGTCATTTCGGCCCTTACGGCGGCCAGTTCGTGGCCGAGACCCTGATGGGCGCGATCCAGGAACTGGTGGACGCCTACGAGCGCTATCGCAAGGACCCCGAATTCCTGGCCGAGCTTGAACATGACCTGACCCATTTCGTCGGCCGGCCCTCGCCGCTTTACCATGCCGAGCGCTGGAGCCGCAAACTGGGCGGGGCGCAGATCTA
>CAYMHN010000665.1:0-2302 GCA_964390235.1 uncultured Candidatus Competibacteraceae bacterium | reverse complement strand
CGCACTCGGCGGCGATGCCGAAGTTGCGGCAGATGTCCTCCAGCACCGGCGGTGTTGCGGTGGCGGTGAGAGCCAGGATGCGCTCGGCCTCGATCTGCCCGGCGAAGCCGGCCAGCTTGAGGTAGTCGGGACGGAAATTGTGCCCCCACTCGGAGATGCAGTGCGCCTCGTCCACCGCGAACAGCGACACCCGCACCCGGGCAATGGTGGCGCGGAAGCGCTCGTTGTTGAACCGCTCCGGGGCCACGTACAGCAGCCGCAGGCTACCGCCGCGGAGCTGGTACATCACTTCCCGGTACTCATCGGTGCCCAGGGTGGAATCGAGCCGCCGGGCGGCGATGCCGCGGGCGCCGAGGGCGTCGATCTGGTCTTTCATCAGGGCGATCAGCGGGGAAACCACCAGGGTCACGCCGGGTAGCAGCAGCGCCGGGAGCTGGTAGCAGAGGGATTTGCCGCCGCCGGTGGGGAACACGGCCGCCGCCGAGCGTCCGGCCATCAGGTGCTCGATCACCGGCTGCTGGCCGGGGCGAAACCGGTCGAAACCGAAATGGTGCTTGAGGGTGGTCCGAATCCGTTCGGTCATTTTACAATCCGCCGTAACCGCTTGCCGCTGGATTTTATCATCATAACCGCTTACGCCACCCGACCGCCACCGCCTGTAGGGTAACGTAAGCGGTACAATGTGATAGCTGGCGTAACAAGCTGTGATATTCCGAAACCGGGGACGGCGCCGCCCCGAAGCGACGCCGTACTGGTTGGTTTCGGTGCGCTTTCACTGCGCGGGCAGCGGGCTGCTTGCAACCGCTTCCGGCGTCTCCGGGTCCTCGCTGTGCCCCCGATAGGACCAATCGAGCAGCAAGGTCGCGATACCCGCGACGACAAGCAGTCCGGCGAAGAGCAGATAGACGGTGGCAGGCGTCCAGCCGGCCTGCAACAGGTAGCCGGTGAAGATCGGTGCGATGATCGCGGCACCCCTGCCGAAGCCGATCATCAGCCCGACGCCGGTGCCGCGGACGGCTGCCGGGTAGATCGTCGGACTGATCGCATAGAAGGCCGCAAGGCCACCGTTGGCGAACATGCCCACGGCCACCGCCAAGGCCAGCGCCAGCCCCGCATTGGCGAAGTTGTTGGCGAACAGGGTGAACGACACCGCCCCGCAGAACATCATCAGCACCGTTACCAGGCGCGGCCGGACCGTTAAGCAGAGCGCCGCGAAGGTCAGCGCCCCGAGCACACCGCCGAACGCGATCAGCACGCCTGCCCGGACACCGAGTTCGGCGTTGCCGGTGGCGTCGGCGATCAGCTTCGGTGTCCAGGTGTTGGCAAAGTAGAACGACACGGTCAAGAACGCGAAACCGGCCCAGAGCAATACGGTGCGCCGCAGCATGACGCCGCTGAAGATGGCCCGTGCTCCGGCCTTGACGACAGTCGCGCCGCGCGGGGGCGGTAACTGCGCGGCCGGCGCATAGCCAAGCTTCCTCGCGATGCGGTTGTACGTATCGAGCGCCCCGCGCGGCCGCCGCTCGACCAGGTACTCGATCGACTCGGGCAGGGCGATCAGTGCCACCAAAATCATGATCGCGGTGCAGATGCCGCCGAAGAAGAACGGCGCCCGCCAGCCCCATTCGGCGATCAGCAGCCCCGTCACGGCGCCGCCCAGCGCCACGCCGGCCGGGAAGCCGATACCGTAGATGCCCATGACGGTGCCACGCCGCTTGTCGGAGCTGAGCTCGGCGACGATCACGTTCAGGCTCGCCACGATGCCGCCCATCCAGAGCCCGGAGAAAGCCCGGAACGCCATCATCTGCGGCACGGTTTGCGCCATCCCGGTCAGGAACATGCCGACGACGATCAAGCCCATGCAGATCAGGATGTGCTTGCGCCGCCCGATACGATCGGCGAAGGGCGAGATGAAGATCGCGCCCGCCGCCATGCCGAACACGCCGGCGCTGAGCAGATAGCCGATCTCCACCGGCCCGATGTTCCAATCCGTTGCCAGGTACGGCGCGACGAATGCCATCACCAGAATTTCGTACCCGTCGATCATTGCGATGATGATGCAGATCGCGATCGCAACGATCTGGAATGCCTTCATCGGTTGTGTATGTATTGCCTCGCGGACGTCCATCTTGTGTTTCCTCAATGAGTTGCTAATGAATGTGGTCGAATCGAATGCGGCGCCTGCTAGACGGCGGTGGCGCCGAACACCGTCGCGACGGTGCCGAGGCCGGCGATGCGGACCTCGAAGGTGTCCCCGGGGCGGATGGCGACCATGGGGCCCAGCGCGCCGGTGAGCACCACG
>CAYMHN010000664.1:0-2314 GCA_964390235.1 uncultured Candidatus Competibacteraceae bacterium | reverse complement strand
CCGCGTTGCAGATAGGCGTTGTTGACGTCGGTGATCTCCAGCTCGCCGCGCGCCGAGGGCTTGACATCACGGGCGATGGGCACCACGTCGTTGTCATAGAAATACAGGCCGGTGACCGCGTAATGCGACTTGGGCGCCAGCGGCTTCTCCTCGATGCTGATGGCCCGGCCGCGCGGGTCGAACTCCACCACCCCGTAGCGCTCGGGATCGTTGACATAATAGCCGAACACGGTGGCTCCGCCGGGGTGGCTGGCGGCCCGCTGCAACTGCTCGTGCAGACCGTGGCCGTAGAAGATGTTGTCACCCAGGATCAGGCTGATCGGATCGCTGCCAATGAACTCCGCGCCGATCAGAAACGCCTGGGCCAGACCATCGGGGCTGGGCTGTACCGCGTAGGCCAGATTCAGCCCCCAATGCCGACCATCGCCCAGCAGATTGCGGAACGCGGGCTGATCCTGCGGCGTGGTGATGACCAGGATGTCGCGGATGCCGGCCAGCATCAGGGTGCTTAGCGGGTAGTAGATCATCGGTTTGTCGTAGACCGGCATCAGTTGCTTGCTGACCGACAGGGTCAGCGGATGCAACCGGCTGCCGGACCCGCCGGCCAGAATAATGCCCTTGTAGTTCATCCTTACTCCACGGTCACGGATTTGGCCAGATTGCGCGGCTGATCCACGTCGGTGCCCTTGAGCACCGCGACATGATAGGCCAGCAGCTGCAAGGGCACGGTGAACACGATGGGCGCCACCGCCTCGTTCACCGGCTCCAGGGTCAGCACCTCGGCCGGGGTATCGGTCAGACCGGGCTCGGCCAGACCGGGCACCGCATGATCGGCGAACAGGAACAGCTGGCCGCCGCGGGCGCGCACTTCCTGCAAGTTGGACAGCAGCTTTTCCAGCAGGGCGTCGCTGGGCAGCACCGCCACCACCGGCATCTGCTCGTCGACCAGAGCCAGCGGCCCGTGCTTGAGTTCGCCGGCGGCATAGGCCTCGGCATGGATATAGGAGATCTCCTTGAGCTTGAGCGCGCCCTCCATGGCCACCGGATAGAGTTCGCCCCGGCCCAGGAACAGGGCATGCTGCTTGTCGATGAAGTGCTCGGCCAGGGCCTCGACCGCCCCGCTCAGACCCAGTGCCTGTTCCAGCTGGCCGGGCAGCCGCTGCAAGACCCGGACCCGTTCGGCCTCGGTCGCGGCATCCAGGCCGAAACGCCGGCCCAGGGCGATGGCCAGCAACTGCAAGGCGGTCAGCTGGGTGGTGAAGGCCTTGGTCGAGGCCACCCCGATCTCGCGCCCGGCCCGGGTCAGTAGCACCGCGTCGGCCGCCCGGACCAGCGAGGATTCGGCCACGTTGCAGATCGCCAGCACCCCGATGCAGCCGCGCTGCCGGGCCGAGGCCAGCGCCGCCAGGGTATCGGCCGTCTCGCCCGACTGCGAGATGCACACCGCCAGCGTGCCCGGCGGGGTGACCACGGAGCGGTAGCGGTACTCGCTGGCGATCTCGGCCTGGCAGGGAATGCCCAGGGCCTCCAGCTGGTAGCGCGCCACCAGGCCGGCATGGTAGCTGGTACCGCAGGCGATGATGTGCACCCCGGTGGTGCGCTCGAACAGGGCCTCGGCGGTCGGTCCGAAGCAGCCGTCCAGCAACCGCCCGTCATGCACCCGACCCTCCAGGGTGTTGGCCACGGCGGCCGGCTGTTCGAAGATCTCCTTGAGCATGTAATGGCGGTAGCCGCCCTTGTCCGCCACGTCCAGGAGCTGCCGGGAGTGGCTTAGCGGCCGCTCGACGGCCTGGCCGACATGATCCAGGATGCGGTAATGCGCGCGGCTCAGCTCGGCGACATCGCCGTCTTCCAGGAACACGAAGCGCTGGGTGACCGGTGCCAGGGCGTACACATCGGAGGCGATGAAATGTTCGCCGATGCCGATGCCGATCACCAGCGGGCTGCCCTGGCGCGCCACCACCAGCCGCTCCGGCTGGTCCACGGCGATCACCGCGATGCTGTAGGCCCCGTGCAGCTCGGCTACGGTCAGTTGCACCGCCTTGAGCAGTTCACCCTCGCGCTCCAGGTAATGGTGCACCAGATGGGCGATCACCTCGGTATCGGTATCGGAGTCGAAACGATAGCCCAGACCGCGCAACCGCTCGCGCAGCAGCTGATAATTCTCGATGATGCCGTTGTGCACCACCGCCACGCTGTCCCGGCTATGGTGCGGGTGGGCATTCTGCTCGACCGGCGCGCCATGGGTGGCCCAGCGGGTATGGGCGATACCCGTGCCGCCCGCCAGCGGCGCCTGTTCCAGGGCCGCGGCCAG
>CAYMHN010000663.1:0-2314 GCA_964390235.1 uncultured Candidatus Competibacteraceae bacterium | reverse complement strand
CGGCGGTGGGCGACCTGAGTCCGGTGCACAGCTTCAGCAACGTGGACTTGCCGCAGCCGCTGGGGCCGACGAAGGCGACGAACTCGCCTTCGTGGATGTTCAGGCTGATGTCCTCGATCGCATTGACGCCGCCTGGACTGTAGGCCAACGCCACCCCCTCGAACTCGATGAAGGGCTGGATCGCCATCGAGCGGGGCTAGTCGAAGATCATGCGTGCTTCCCGCTCGGGCAGGAAGGAGGTATTGAACACCTGCTCGGCCTCGGGTGCCGACTCCAGCCCGAAGGCCTCGGCCACCTGCGCTATCGATGCCGCCAGCCGCTCCATGTCCACCGCGCCGACCCCCAGTTCACGCGCGCCGGGGGTGTCGATGGAACCCTCGATGGCCAGTCTGAGACGCCGTTGCTCAACGGCCCGGTCGATCAGCGGATCGCGTTCGAACACATACTGCACCGCCGCGTCCGGATCGGCCAGGGTATCGGCCAGACCGCGGGTGAAGGCGCGCAGGAAGGCGGCCACGGCGTCCGGATTGCTCTCGATGAAGGCCGTGCTGGCGACGATGGCGTTGCCATACAGGTTCACCCCGTGGTCCGGATACGGCATGACCACGATGTCGTCCTCGTCCACGCCGCGGGCCAGCAGATTGAGCAGGCTGGTGAAGTAGAATCCGGTGATGGCATCGACCTCGCCGCGGGCCAGCATGGTCTCGCGCAGCGCCGGCTCCATGGCCTGCCAGGTCACGCTGGCCGGATCGATGCCGTTGACGGTGGCGAAAATCGGCCAGGCCTTGTAGCCGGTATCGAAGGTCGGCGCGCCCAGGGTCTTGCCGACCAGATCGGCCGGGGTGCTGATGCCCTTGTCCTTGAGGGTGAAGACCGAGGCCGGGGTGCCATCATAGACCACATAGACGGCCTGTACGCCGGGTGCGCCCGGGTTGTTGGCCAGAAACTCGACCAGGGCGTTGATATCGCCGAAGCCCATATCGTAGGCACCGGAAGCCACCCGGTTGATGGCCCCGGCCGAACCACTGCCGGAGTCGATGGTGACATTCAGCCCTTCCTCGGCGTAATAGCCCTTGGCCGCCGCCAGCAGGAACGGAGCGGCCGGCCCCTCGAAGCGCCAATCCAGCTGGAAACGGATCGGGGTTTGCGCCTGGGCGACGGCGCCCAGCAGGGTGGCCAACATCAGCCATGATCCACATACGATACGGTTGCACAGAGTCATCGGTCACTCCTGTAGCGTTGTCGGAAATCGCGCGCCTGCCACGTCGCCCAGTAGTTGTTGTCAGCGGCCAAGCTTAGCAGACGGACCGCTTCATGGGTACGCCCGGCGGGCGCGAAAGAATTCGCGCAGCAGTTCGGCGCAGTCCTCCGCCAGCACTCCGCCGAGCACCTCGGCGCGGTGGTTGAGGGTCGGATTGCGCAATACGTCGAACACCGAACCGCAAGCGCCATGGCGCGAATCCCCCGCACCGAAGACCACCCGCGCTACCCGCGCCTGGATCAGCGCCCCGGCGCACATCGCGCAGGGTTCCAGGGTCACGTACAGGGTGCTGCCCGGCAGCCGGTAGTTGCCGACCAGGCGGGCGGCCTGGCGCAGCGCCACGACCTCGGCGTGGGCGGTCGGATCACTGGCCGCTATCGGCTGGTTCCAACCCTCGCCCAGCACGGTCCCGGTCCGCACCAGTAGCGCGCCTATCGGTACCTCGCCGGCTTGCCCGGCGAGCCGGGCCAGGCCCAGCGCCCGGTGCATCCAATGACGGTCCTGTTCGTCGTTACGGTCGGTCAAAACCATATCTCTCCCGGCAGCCACAGGTTATAGTAAACGAATCCCATACCAGCATTCCCCCACTCCACGAGAATGCCACTGCTTCAATCCCGCATCCTGCTGTTGCTGCCCTGGCTGCTCGGCAGTCCGACCATCCTGGCCGATGACGAGCCGATCGTGCTGGCCCCGCAACTGGCTGCCGAGGACCATCCGCCCCCCGGTTGCATCGATGAGGTTCATCTGGCCGAACACTGGCTGGACCGTGCTTACGCCTTCATGAATCGTGAGCTGTGCGAGCCGGCGGAATGGTTCGACAGCTTCTTCGGTGACCCGCGCAGCGACGAGGTCAACCCGGTCGGTACCTTCTTCCGCTGGCGCAACGAGGTCCGCTGGGAAGAGCGCGAGGGCGTCGATTACCGCAGCAGGATCAGCGGCAATGTACGCCTGCCCCGGTTGTCGGAACGGTGGCGGCTGCTGATCAGCCGCGACAGCGACCCGAGCAGTACCGGCCTGGACGACAGTCGGGTACCGCCGGATCAGGTCGACCGT
>CAYMHN010000662.1:0-2323 GCA_964390235.1 uncultured Candidatus Competibacteraceae bacterium | reverse complement strand
GCAAACATTTGAGCAAAACCCTGGTTACCATCGTGCTGGTCCTGATGATGGGTTTCGCCACCCTGAACCGGGCCAGTGTCCGGCCTTTGTCCTTGTTGGTACTGGTGCTGTTGGCGCTGTGCCTGGTACTGCTGTGTGCATGGCGGCGATCATCGCCCGGTCTGTCCCCGATCGCATGGACGATGATCGCCGCGATCATCGTGCTGCCCTTGCTGCAACTGCTGCCCGTGCCAGCGGTCTGGTGGGCTGGCCTGCCGGGACGGGAGCCCTATGCGGAGGCGCTGCGTGCCCTGGACCTGGACCGCGATATCTGGCTTAACCTGTCCTTGCGTCCGGCATCCACCGCCCTGTTCGTCCTGACCTGGATGCCTCCGCTGGCCGTGCTGGTCGCCACGCGCACGCTGCCGGCCAGACACCTGCTGGGACTGGTCTGGCTGTTTCTAGCCGTGGCGCTGTGCCAATCGCTGCTCGGCGTGATGCAAACCATCGATGGCGTCGACAGCGTCTGGCGATTGGGCATGAGCAATGACGGCCATGGATCCGCCACCGGAACCTATGTCAGCCGTACCCATCTGGCCGGTTTGTTGCTGATGGCGCTGCCGCTGGCTCTGGTGCCCGCTCTGGGGCATGGCAGCCTGCTGCCGCGGCGACCCAGCCGTCAGCGGCGGTTCCGGTTCGATTGGCGCCGGCCGTTGGCCTGGTTGCTGGTATCGGTGCTGATTCTTGCACTGCTGCTGACCCAGTCCAGAGCCGGTGTTGCCTTGGGCGTGCTGGGTCTGGTGCTGGGCGTGATGCTGCTGGGATCGAGCACTCGGGAGCGGTTTCGCCATCATCCTTGGCAGGCATGGCTTGCAGCCGGACTGGCCGGTATCCTGGTGCTGATCATAGCCGTGCCGGTGATTCAACGGTTTCTTGGCGATGACATCGGCGGTCGGCTGGTGATACTCAAGGCCACCTGGCAGGGCGTCGTCACGTTCTTTCCCTTCGGCAGCGGCCTGGGGACTTTTCCCGAAGTGTTTCATCGCTTCCATCCGCCGGAAATCCTGCGGTTCTTCATCAACCGCGCCCACAATGACTACCTGGAATGGATATTCGGCGGTGGAGTAATGGTGGTTATGCTGCTGCTGGTTCTGGGGGGGATGTATCTGCGCCAGTGGCACGCGGTGCTTACCCGATCCGATCATGGCTGGCGGGCACTGCAAAGCGGTGCCGGCCTGGGCATGGGTTTGCTGCTGTTGCACGGTCTGGTCGACTTCAATTTGCACATTCCCGCCAATATGCTCTACTTTGGCTTTCTGACAGCTGTTTTCAGCTATTCGCCGGAACGCCAGACCGCACGCCCGACGCGCCGGCGGCGGTCGTCATCGCTGGCTCCGCCGCAGCCCTGGCTGGCGCGGCCGGAACTGTATCAACAAGCCGAGGCTGTGGAACCCGACCGGAGAAACGATTGATCGATGCGAGCTCATCTGCGTAAAACCGTACTGGTGACCGGCGGTGCCGGATTTCTCGGCTCGCACTTGTGCGAGCGGTTGCTGCGCGACGATCACGCCGTGCTGTGCGTTGACAACTTCTTCACCAGTACCCGCGACAACGTGCTGCAGCTGCTGGATGATCCGCAGTTCGAGCTGCTGCGTCACGACGTGACCTTGCCGCTCTATGTCGAGGTTGACGAGATCTACAATCTGGCCTGTCCGGCCTCGCCGATCCACTATCAGTTCGATCCGGTGCAGACCACCAAGACCAGCGTCCACGGCGCGATCAACATGCTGGGCCTGGCCAAGCGGGTCAAGGCGCGCATCCTGCAAGTCTCGACCAGCGAGGTCTATGGCGATCCGCAGGTCCATCCGCAGCGCGAGGACTACTGGGGCCATGTCAATCCGATCGGACCGCGCGCCTGTTACGATGAGGGCAAGCGCTGCGCCGAGACCCTGTTCTTCGACTACCATCGCCAGCACGGCCTGCCGGTCAAGGTAGCGCGCACCTTCAACACCTATGGCCCGCGCATGCATCCGCACGACGGCCGCGTGGTGTCGAATTTCATCGTCCAGGCGCTCAGGAACGAACCCCTCACCCTGTATGGCGATGGTACCCAGACCCGCTCGTTCTGCTACGTCGATGACATGATCGAGGGCTATGTGCGGCTGATGGCTACCCCGGACGAGTTCACCGGCCCGGTGAATCTGGGTAATCCGGGCGAATTCACCATGATCGAACTGGCCGAACTGGTGCGTGAACTCACCGGTTCGCGCGCGCCCCTGGTCCACCAGCCGCTGCCGCAGGATGACCCGCGCCAGCGCCAGCCGGACATCACCCTGGCCCGCGA
>CAYMHN010000661.1:1559-2332 GCA_964390235.1 uncultured Candidatus Competibacteraceae bacterium | reverse complement strand
CCGGCCTGTAGCAGCAGCCGCTGCAGCTCGCCCAGCGCCCCGCTCAGCGTCTCGTACAAATGGACCGGCAGCCGGCCGGCGGCCGTCGTCAAGCGCTGCCAGCTCTCGCGCTCCAGCGGCAGGGGCTGGAACTCGAGCAGCGAGCCGCGGAACGCCTGGCGAACCGCGGGATCATAGCTCGCGCGCATCGCCTCGGTAGATTCCAGCGTGGCGATCAGGTCGGCCAGGTGCAGCTCCAGCATCTGCTCCAGATCGGTGATCAGGCGGTACTCCTCGGAATGCTCGGGATCACCGCGCTGCGCGATCAGATACCGCTGGGTATCCAGCAGGGCCAGCGCCTGTTCGGCTTCCTCCCGGCTGCGGTCCAGAAAATCGACCAGCCCGTCGAGTTCCCGGCGCGCGGCGCGCAGCACCGCAACCGGCACCGCGCCCTCGTCACGCAGCGCCTCCAGCTCGACCAGCCGGTAGTCGATGCGCAGCAGTTCGCGATCCACTTGGCGCAGATTGGCGCGCAGTACCGCGGCATCCGCCCCGGTCTGCAACAGCCGTTTGAGGGCGCGCTGTTCCATGGTATCGACCGGCTGGGCCGCCGCTTCCTTGGTCAACCGCACCCCGTCGCGCGCCAGGGTGAGGATCATCCGGTCCAGCCAGGCCACCCGGGGATCGGTGGCGAAGCCCTCGGTCACCCGCACCGCGCCGGGATCGAAACGCGCTTGCAGCAGGGCCAGGCGCTCGCGCGGGAAGGTCTGCACCGCCCAGCGCAGGATCTCCTC
>CAYMHN010000661.1:0-1549 GCA_964390235.1 uncultured Candidatus Competibacteraceae bacterium | reverse complement strand
GGCCAGGCGCTCGCGCGCCAGGCTCAGCTGATCGTCCACGGTATTGCGCAAACCGATCAGCAACTCCGCCTCGTCGGCGACGATCTGGTGCAGTTGCCGGCGCATGCGCATCGCCACCTCGATAGTCAGATCCTCGAGGCTGGGCGGCTCACCGGCAGCGGACAGCCGGGTGGCATCGGCCTCGATCGCCTGCTCCAGGGTCCGCAGACTGCCACGGGATCGATCCAGCTGCCGGCGCAAGGTCTGCAAGCGCGCCTCCAGAGCCTCGATATCCAGGCGGGCCCGCTGCAACTCCTCGACCGTGAGATCGGTCGCGGTCAAGGTCAGTTCGTCCGCCGCCAGGCGAACGGCCTGGTCCTCGGTATCCCGACGCAGGGTCTCCAGGGCCTCGGCCAGCTCCCGACGGTTGATGTCCGTCTGGCTGATGGCCCGCTGCAGGGCGGGCAGATCGATGCCGGCCTGAGCCCGGGCGGTAGTACCCCAGCAGAGCGTTGACAGACCGGTCAGGATCAGGCAGTAAAGACCGAACGAGCTGTTGAACCAGCGGCTGGGCATGCGTCTCGCTATTGGGTTACAGTAAAAACAGGCTCAACGTTACAATATCGACCTTCATGATTCCACCCGTATGGCCAGTCCTGATCCTGCTGCTCGGTCTACTGCCGGCTCTCGCGGCTTCCGCCGCCACCCTCACCCTGGTTTGCGGTTCCCATGCGGAGGAGTTGCGGCTTTGTCAGGAAGGCAGCCAGGCTTGGGCGGAACAAACCGGCCATCAGGTGCGGGTCGTGGCGGCGCCCGGCGACTCCCGTCTGGAATTGCTGCGGCAGTTGCTGGCCGTCGGCGCCCCCGATATCGATGTGCTGCAGATCGATGTCATCTGGGCCGGCCTGCTGGCGCCGCAGCTGCTTGATCTGAACAACCACCTGAGCGCGCCGGCCGCCGGCCACATGCCGGCGCTGGTCCGCAACAACACGGTGGACGGGCGGCTGGTGGCCTTGCCCTGGTATGCCAGTGTCGGCCGTCTGTTCTACCGCCGCGATCTGCTGGAAGCGCATGGGCAGCCGGTGCCGACCGACTGGGAACAGCTGCACAACATCGCCCGACGCGTCCAGAACGCCGAACGCCAGGCCGGCAACAGCCAGTTCTGGGGCTTCGTCTGGCAAGGCCAGGCCCACGAGGGGTTGAGCAGCAACGCCCTGGAATGGATCGCCAGCCACGGCGGCGGCTCGGTGGTCGAGGCCGACGGCCGGATCAGCGTCAACAATCCACGCAGCCTCGCCGCCCTGAGCCGGGCATCAAGCTGGCTGGGCGACATCTCGCCGACCTCGGTGCTGGACCACACGGGCAGCGAAACCCTGGCCCAGTTCCAGGCCGGCAATGCCCTGTTCATGCGCCATTGGTCGACGGTCAGCATCGCGCTGGATGCCGAAGACAGCACCGTGGCCAACCGGTACGGCAGCGCCCCCTTGCCGGCCGACGAGGACGGGCTGCCGGCCGCCACCCTGGGTGGCTGGCAGTTGGCGGTCTCGCGCCATTCCACCTATCCCGCCGA
>CAYMHN010000660.1:0-2333 GCA_964390235.1 uncultured Candidatus Competibacteraceae bacterium | reverse complement strand
AGGGGTCAGTTCAACTTCCCTGACCTCGGCCCCGACAATCCCTTCCGCGAGTTCTTCGAACAGTTCCGGGGCCCCCGTTCCGGCCCGCCGTCGTCGGCGCCGCGCAGCAGGGCGCAGGGCTCGGGCTTCATCATCTCCTCTGACGGATATGCCGTGACCAACAACCACGTGGTCGCCAATGCCGACCAGGTGACGATCAGACTCTCGGATGGCACGGAGTACGAGGCCGAGGTGGTCGGCACCGATCCCAAGACCGATTTGGCTCTGCTCAAGATCAACGCCAACGACACCTTCCATTATGTGGCGTTCTCCGACAAGGAACCGCGCGTTGGAGACTGGGTCATCGCCGTGGGCAATCCGTTCGGATTGGGCGGCACGGTAACCACCGGCATCATCTCGGCGCGTGAGCGCAATATCGGCAGCGGCCCTTACGATGATTTCCTGCAGATCGATGCCCCCATCAACCGGGGCAATTCCGGTGGACCGGCCTTCAACCTGGCAGGCGAAGTGGTCGGAGTGAACACCGCAATCTTTTCGCCGTCCGGCGGTAGTGTTGGGATTGGCTTTGCGATTCCTGCAAGCATCGCCAAGCAGGTGATCGGCGAAATCCGCGACAAAGGCCAGGTGACGCGCGGCTGGCTCGGCGTCCAGATCCAGCCGGTGACCGAGGACATCGCCGAAAGCCTCGGGCTCGCCGAGGCACAAGGAGCAATCGTGGCTGACGTCACCCAGGATTCGCCAGCCCTCAAGGCCGGGATCAAGACTGGCGACACCATCCTTGAGCTCAATGGCGAACCGGTTGCCGACCCGCGTGACTTGGCCCGCAAGGTGGCCATGCTGGCGCCGGGCGAAGCGGCCGCGCTGACGGTCTACCGCGGCGGCAAGCACGAACAGGTCACCGTCGCCATCGGCACCATGCCGGGCGACCAGGAGATGGCGGCGCGCTCCACCAACGGCGATCCGGAAACCGATCGTACCCGGCTTGGCCTGCAGCTTGTGCCCTCCGAGGATGGGCGGGGCGTGCAGGTCGCGTCGGTGATGCCCAACAGCCCGGCGGCAGAGCGCGGTTTGCGCCCTGGTGACGTGATCCTCGAGGTCGGTGGCATCCAGGTCGACGATCCAGCCGCGGTGGAAGCGGCTGTCCAGAGGGCGGCGAGAAATGGCCAGAAGGGAGTGCTCATGCTGGTTCGCTCCGGCGAGCGGCAACGCTTCGTGGCCATGCCGACCGCCAGTTCCTGATCGTTCGGCTCGCGAGACTGGTGCAATAGGGGTTTCGGCGCGGTCCGTCGGAGAGCCAAGGCCGAGTCTCGCGGGCCGGTTCCATTTACTCGCCGATTCCGCTATCTCCAGCCTACAGCTGCAAATTCACCAGGCGGCAGCGTGAGCTTGGCCGCCTGAGTGGCTGGAGTGCTTGATGACCATGCGCATTCTGCTCATAGAAGACGATCGTGATGCGGCCTCCTGGCTGGTCAAGGGACTGAAGGAGGCCGGCCATGTCACCGACCTTGCCGCAGATGGCGAAGAGGGCTTGGCGCTCGCCCGCGAGGGCCGCCACGACGTCATGATCGTTGATCGCATGTTGCCGAAGCTGGATGGTCTTTCGGTAATCAAAACCCTGCGCTCCGACGGGGTGATGACGCCTGCCCTCATTCTGTCCGCGCTGGGTGAGGTCGATGAGAAGGTCAAGGGATTGCGGGCCGGCGGCGACGACTATCTTGCCAAGCCGTATGCGTTCGCCGAACTCCTGGCTCGCATTGACAGCCTGGCGCGGCGGCCAACTGGCGGGCCACAACACACGCGTCTGGCCGTCGGTGACCTCGAGATGGACTTGCTGGCGCGCACCGTGCGGCGCGCCGGCACGTCCATCTTGCTGCAGCCGCGCGAATTCAAGCTGCTCGAATACCTCATGCGCAATGCCGGTCAGGTGGTGACGCGGACCATGCTGCTGGAGAACGTATGGGACTACCACTTCGACCCGCAAACCAACGTGATCGACGTGCACGTTTCCAGGCTACGTGGCAAGATCGACAAGGATTTCGACAGGCCGCTTTTGCACACGGTGCGCGGCGCGGGGTACATGGTACGTGGCGATTAGCCTCAACCTCCTGAAAACCTCCACATTCCGTCTGGCCGCGGTCTATCTTTTCGTCTTTGCGCTCTCGGTCGCGGCGATTCTCGGCTATGTCTACTGGAACACCGCGGTTTTGCTCGAACGCCAGATCGACAACAGCATCCGCTCAGAGATCGCCACCATTGCCAATGAGTATCAGCAGACTGGCCTGCCTGGCCTTCTGGAGGCGATGGATCAGCGCAGCGAACTGGAGTCGAACCAC
>CAYMHN010000659.1:0-2341 GCA_964390235.1 uncultured Candidatus Competibacteraceae bacterium | reverse complement strand
TACGGCTGGTTCACCGAGGGCTTCGACACCGCCGATCTCAAGGACGCCAGGGCGTTGCTTGAGGAGCTGGCATGAGCGGGGAATGTTCGGGCGCTTGGTCTTGGTTGAAAGCGCGAGGTCGACAGCCCCATTCGGCCAACATATTGAAATGGCATCGTTTCGCGGCTGAATCTCGGCCATCCAAGAGGAATTTACAAACTTGGCGCTTGCCCGCGATCAGCTAAGCAGCTGATTTATATGACAAAAGCGAAGTGGGTACCGAATGGGCCAAGTGAACAGCCGCAGAGAAAACTGGCCATAAGAGAGAGAAAACGCCTCCTGACAGAGCACCGGAGGTCAACAGAACTGGCGCCGAAAAGCCTTTGGTTTCAAGGGCTTTACCTGAGAGGCCGCTGCCGGAGAGACAGTTACAACCATTGATAGTTGGCGGACCGAGAAGAACTGTCGTCACACCTCTCTTTTGCTATTTCAATGGGTTATGAACTACACTAATTGCAGTGGGTGTCGACTGAAGAATCCTGAGGCTACGTGCTGGCCGGTGCGCGGCCCGCAAAGGGGTCTTCGATCCGGATTTCGAACAGGGCTGTCCCGGACGGTCCCCGCGGTCGACCTCGTATGCGCTTGGCCGATGCTTGAGCCGTATGCGGGCCGGCATCCTCCTGCTGTTCACGACCGCCGTGCAGGATGGCCTGCTTGGCGCGCTGCTGGTGTTCTCACCGCGACCGCTCTACGGCTTCTACGTCGAAGCCGCGCATCTTCTGGGACGCGATCCGCTGGCCCACCAGCAGCTCGCGGGGGTCATCATGTGGATCTTCGGCGGCATGGTGTATCTTGGCGCGGCGCTGTCGCTGGCATGGCGCCTCCTGCCTGCGCACGAGGGTGCCCCGCTACGGCCGCGCGGCTGAGCCGCCACCAAGCCGTTCCGACGGGTGCCGTGGACGGAGCCTTTGTGCGCCTCGTGAAAAGGATAAGTGTCACGTCTGGCCGGAACCTTCCTCCGATGGCCCCGTTGCAGAGCGAATGCGGGACCAAGGTCCCCGAGACCGGGCAACTCCATTGGCGGAGGCGACGATGCGCGCGCTGTGCTGGCACGGCAAGAAGGACATCCGCTGCGACACGGTGCCTGATCCCAAGATCGAGGCGCCGCGCGACGCGATCGTCAAGGTAACGAGCTGCGCGATCTGCGGCTCGGACCTGCACCTCTATGACGGCTTCATGCCCGGCATGGAGTCCGGCGACATCATGGGCCACGAGTTCATGGGCGAGGTCGTCGAGGTCGGTCCGGAGAACAAGAAGCTCAAGGTCGGCGACCGGGTGGTGGTGCCGTTCACGATCGCCTGCGGCGAGTGCGAGCAGTGCCGGCGCGGCAACTTCTCCGTCTGCGAGCGTAGCAACCGCAACAAGGAGATGGCCGACAAGGCCTTCGGTCACGCCACCGCCGGGCTGTTTGGCTACAGCCACCTGACTGGCGGCTACCCGGGCGGCCAGGCGGAGTACGTGCGCGTTCCCTATGCCGACGTCGGCCCGGTCAAGATTCCGAGCGGTCTCACGGACGAGCAGGTCCTGTTCCTCGGCGATATTTTCCCGACTGGCTGGCAGGCGGTGGTCCAATGCGACATCGAGCCGGCCGACACGGTGGCGATCTGGGGCTGCGGGCCGGTCGGCCAGTTCTGCATCCGCAGCGCGGTTCTGCTCGGCGCCCGGCAGGTGGTCGCGATCGACAACGTTGCCGAACGCCTGTCCATGGCCAGAGCCGGCGGCGCCACGACCATCGACTTCGGGGAAGAGAGCGTGGTCGAGCGCCTGAACGAGCTGACCGCCGGCAAGGGGCCGGAGAAGTGCATCGATGCGGTCGGGATGGAGGCGCATGCCACGGCGACGCTCGATTCGATGTACGACCGGGCGAAGCAGGCGGTGATGCTGGAGACCGATCGCCCGCATGTGCTGCGGGAGATGATGTATGTTTGCCGGCCAGCCGGCGTCCTCTCGGTGCCGGGCGTCTACGGCGGGCTGCTCGACAAGGTCCCGTTCGGGATGGTCATGAACAAGAGCCTGACGATCCGCACCGGCCAAACCCATGTGAACCGCTGGACCGACGACCTGCTGCGCCGGATCGAGGAGGGCGAGATCGATCCCTCCTTCGTCATAACCCACCGGGTCACGCTCGAGGATGGCCCGCACATGTACGAGACGTTCCGCGACAAGCAGGACGGCTGCATCAAGGTCGTGCTCAGGCCGTGAGGAGGAACGCCATGGCTTATCGGTCTGACGACGCCACGGTCCACAACCTGGCGCAGGGCCTCGGCTGGTTCAGCATCGGGCTGGGCGTCGCCGAGCTGGC
>CAYMHN010000658.1:0-2347 GCA_964390235.1 uncultured Candidatus Competibacteraceae bacterium | reverse complement strand
CGATCTCCAGCGGGGTGATGCCATTGGCGCGCAGGATGTCGAACATCATGCCGATGCCGATCAGCGCGGTGAGGACGACCGGGGTGAAGAACAGCCAGCGGCGCAGCCGGGGCAGCGGCGGATCGACCGGTTCGGCCCGGAGGGTAAGGGCGCTACTGGACAAGCTCGGGATACCAGACATAGCTCCAGGTTTCGCTCAGGCGCCGGCCGCGCAGTTCGAGAAACAGCCGCATGTCGGCGGTGCCCGCCGACGCCAGCTGGAAGGCCGCCCGCCAGCCATTCGGCAGCCGCTGCACGGTCAGATCGGAAACCTGGCCAGCCGAAGTCGTCAGGACGGCTTCGACCGGGTGCGAACCGTCCAGCGTGTCCAGCTCGCCCCCGCTGAAATCGACGATGAAGCGGCGTCGGCTGCGCGGTGGCGGATTGGCTTGGCCGGGAATGGCCGCCCAGCCGATCCGGGTGCGTTCGACCCGGGCCAGGGTCTGAGCGTCGAAGCGGCCGTCGAAAGTGAGCAGCCGGTAGCGATAACGGCGCTCCTCGCCGGCCGCGAACGGCCGCTCGGGTACCCAGTAGGCGACGATATTATCGTGGATTTCCGAGTCGGTGGGAATTTCCACCAGTTCCACGCCCCCGTCGTCCCAGTCGCCTTCGCCGACCTCGACCCACAGGCTGGGGCGGCGGTCATAGCGGGCTTCCAGGTCCAGGTAGTGGGCGAAATCCCGCTCCCGTTGCACCAGGCCGAAGCCCCGCGGGCCGCGGTCGCGCAAGGAGGTGATGCGCAGCTCCGGCCAGTTGCTGAGCGGGCGCCAGATCCACTCCCCGGCCGCCGTGTGCATCAGCAGGCCGTCCGAGTCATGGACCCGGGGGCGGAAGTCGTCGAACTGGCGGATCCGGTTCGCGCCGTGCAGAAACATGCTGGTCAGCGGCGCCACGCCGAGCTTGGCGATGTCCCGGCGCGCGTACAACCGGGCATCGACTTCCAGCACGGTAGGGGCGCCGGGTTGCAAGTCGAAACGATAGGCACCGCTCAGCGAGGGGCTGTCGAGCAGGGCGTACAGGGTCAAGGTGGTAGCCTCGGGCGCCGGGCGGACCAGCCAGAACTCGCGGAAGGCCGGGAATTCCTCGCCGCTGGCCAGGCCGGTGTCGATCGCCAGTCCCCGCGCGGACAGTCCGTATACCTGGTGGCGTCCCAGCAGCCGGAAATAGGACGCGCCCAGGAACACCGCCATCTCGGCCTTGTAGTCGGCGCGGTTGAGCGGGTAATGTAAGCGGAAACCGGCGTAGCCGGTATCGTCGGGGACGGCCTCGGCCAGAGCGGCGGCGCTGCCCTCGTAGCGGAACAAGCGCTGGTCGAAGGGGAGGGTGGTGGTCTGCTCATCGTCCACCACATGCAGGCGGACCGGTTCCCGATAGAGAAAGCCGGGATGGAACAGCTGCACCTCGAACAGGGCCTGATTCCGCCACAGGGCGGCTTCGGGACGGAACTTGATGGAACGGTACTGCTCATAGTCCATGCCGGCCAGTGCTTCCGGCAAGCTGCTGTCCGGGGGTGCATAATCCGCGCTTGCCAGCTGCTGCGCGCGTTCGGCGATCCGCTCGAACAGCGGGCCGGCCAGAGGGGAAGAAGATTCGGCCGCCGCCAGCAGTTGGTTGATGCCGGCATCGGTGGCATCAACCAGGGCTCCGTCCGTTGGCGTCGAACCGGCGGGCGGGTTGCGCAGCGGTGGGGTGGAGTTCTGCGCGAACGCGGAGTCGGTCGGGGTGATGAGTAACAAGGTGAGCGCCAAAGGTGCGATGAAGCTACGAAACTCCATGGATTCAGCGAACTCCGGGGACTGATGACCGCGAACCGATGGGACAACAAAGCCATCGATAAGTTGCCTGCGTCGGGCCGGATGCCGTGAGGGTAGTCATGACGGTATTGAGAGTGCTGCTGGTTCTGTTGTTGGTCAATACCCTGCTGCTGGCCCCCTTGTGGGTGCTGGGCGCGAGCCACCACTGGATCGCCCTGGAGGCGGTGCTGGTGGTCGGCCTGTTCGCGCTGTTGCCGCGCCAGCGCTGGAGCGGTGTGCTGGCGACCGTCACCGGTCTGATTCTGGTGTTCCTGAGCCTGCTGGCCTTTGCCGATGCCGCCGCCCGGCTCAGTCTGGCGCGACCGCTGAATCTCTACCTCGACCTGCACCTGCTGGTCGCGGGGCGCAATCTGCTGCGCGGCACCCTGGGCGAGATCCCGGCCTTGCTGCTGATCGTGGCCGCGATCCTGGCCGTCCTGGCGCTGCTGGTTCTGTTGATCCGCGGCTTGTCCGCGATCCGGGCCCAGCCGCCGCGCCTCAGCACCCGACTGGCC
>CAYMHN010000657.1:0-2348 GCA_964390235.1 uncultured Candidatus Competibacteraceae bacterium | reverse complement strand
GCTGCTGGCGGAACGCCCCGAACTCGATGCCCTGTACCCGTCCCTGCTCGGCGCCGTGGTGCGTCCCTCCGGGGTCACCGGCCAGCGTTACCCAGCGGTCAGCCAGGCCCTGTGGGAAGCGGTGCGCACGGTGCTCGAGGATCAGGTCACACCCGCCCGGGCGCTGAGCCGGCTGGAGCGCTACCTGCAACGGCTGAGCCGCAACGGCAGCCACTGGTGAGCCCATGAGAATCGCTCTGCTGACCCTGCTGTTGCTGACGGCCACGACGGCCGCGGGGGACGTGCTGCGCATCGGCATCAACCCCTTCGCGCCACCCATGGGTTATCTGGACGAATACAACCAGCCCACCGGTTTCAATATCGATATCGCCCTGGCCCTGTGCGAGCGGCTGGATGCCGAATGCCAGCTGATCCCCTCGACCTTCGCCGAACTCATTCCCGGCTTGCAGGCGCGGCGTTTCGATGCCGTGGTGGCCTCGCTGTCGATCACCGAGGCCCGCCGCGAGCTGGTGGAATTCACCGACCGCTATTACACCAGCCCGGCCCGCTTCGTGGCGGCTCGCGAAGCCGCCATCGACCCGGCCAACCTGAACGGTCGGCGCATCGGCGTGGTGCGCGGCACTACCTCGGCGGCCTATCTGGAAGCCAATCATGCCGACCGCGCGACCGTCGTGCGCTACGGCTACCAGAACGAAGCCCTGCTCGATCTGCAACTGGGCAGGCTGGATCTGGTGCTAGGCGACGCCATCGCCCTACGCGAGAATTTTCTGCGCACCGAGGCGGGTCGCAACTACCGCTTCAGCGGCCCGGAACTGGATGATCCGCGCTGGTTCGGCACCGGCATCGGCATCGCCGTGCAAAAAGGCAACGATACCCTGCGTCAGCGGTTCAACCAGGCGATCCAGGCCCTGCGCGAGGACGGTACCTACTTGCAGATCCAGGACCGCTACTTCGACTACGACATCTACGGACCGGAGGACGACCGCGCGGCGCGACGCTGAACGGCCGGAAGCGGTTACAATGCGTTCCGTCACCCAACCCATGGAGATCCTTCATGAGCCTCACCCCGGCCATCGTCCTGGCCCAGCATCTCTACCGCAGCGAGAACGCCAAGACCGCCCATGGCCTGGTGCGCGGTAGCGACCGGTTCCGGATTCTGGCCGTGGTCGATCCGGACTGGGCCGGACGGGATGCCGGTGAACTGCTGGATGGGGTGCAGCGCGGCATCCCGATCGTGGCCGGCATCGCCGAGGCCATGCAACTCGGTGGCGAGCCGCCGCGGCATGCCCTGGTCGGCATCGCCACCCACGGCGGCCGCTTCACCGAGGAACTGCGCCAGTACCTGCTGGAGGCCATTCGCCACGGGTTGGGCATCGTCAACGGTTTGCACGACTACTGTGCCAACGACCCGGAAATCGTCGCCGCCGCCCGGGAACAGGTGGTCGAGCTGATCGACCTGCGCCGCCCCAAACCGAAATCCGAACTGCACTTCTGGAGTGGCGCCATCGCCGGCATCGGCATCCCGCGCATCGCCGTGCTGGGCACCGACTGCGCCATCGGCAAGCGCACCACCGCCCGGCTGCTGACGGCCGCGCTAAACACCGCCGGGGTGCGGACCGAGATGATCTACACCGGCCAGACCGGCTGGCTGCAAGGCGGGCGTTACGGTTTCGTGCTGGACTCGGTGGCCAATGATTTCGTCAGCGGCGAACTGGAGCATGCCATCGTCCAATGCGCCCGCGAGATCGGTCCCGATCTGATGCTGATCGAGGGCCAGTCGGGGCTGCGCAATCCGTCCGGTCCCTGCGGGGCCGAACTGCTGCTGTCCGGCGGTGCCCGCGGGGCGATCCTCCAGCACGCGCCCGGTCGCCTGTGCTTCGACGGCTGCGAAGCCTACGGTTACCGGATCCCGCCCGTGGCCGACGAGATCAAGCTGATCGAGATGTACGGCTCCAGGGTGCTGGCGGTGACCCTGAACGGTCAGGGGTTGACGCAGGACGCCCTGGCCGCCGAGCGCGAGCGGCTGGAGGCCGAACTGGGCATCCCGGTGATCCGGCCGCTGGAAGACGGGGTCGAGGCGCTGGTTCCGGTGGTGCGCGGCTTCATGGCGGCACGATGAAGATCGCCCGCGTCCACACCCGCCGCGAACACCTGCCGCTGACCCGGCCCTATACCATCGCCTTCGACACGGTGTCCGCGGTCGACAACTGGATCGTCGAGCTGCACGGCGACAAGGGCTTGATCGGCCTGGGCGCGGCCTCCCCCGGCGCGCATGTCACCGGCGAAACCGGCGAGGCCTGCGACAGGGCCCTGAACGAGGCCAACCTGGACTGGCTGCTCGGCCGCGA
>CAYMHN010000656.1:0-2349 GCA_964390235.1 uncultured Candidatus Competibacteraceae bacterium | reverse complement strand
GTGCACGGCGAGGTGACCGAACCGGCCGTGGACCTGTTCGACCGCGAGGCAGTGTTTATCGAGCGCACGTTGGCGCCGCTGGTGGAGCGGTTTCCGGAACTGCGGATCGTGCTGGAGCATGTGACTACCCGCGAGGCGGTCGAGTTCGTGCGCGCCGCGCCGGCCACCGTGGCCGCCACCATCACCCCGCAGCATCTGCTGTACAACCGCAACGCGCTGTTCCGAGGCGGACTGCGCCCGCACTACTACTGCCTGCCGGTGCTTAAGCGCGAGACCCACCGCCTGGCGCTGGTCGAGGCCGCCACCAGCGGCGAGCCGAAGTTCTTTCTCGGCACCGACAGCGCCCCGCACCGTCGGCGCGACAAGGAAGCCGCCTGCGGCTGCGCCGGCTGCTTCAGCGCCCCGGCGGCGCTGGAACTGTATGCGGAAGCCTTCGAGCAAGCCGAGGCGCTGGACCGGCTGGAGGGTTTCGCCAGCCACTTCGGCGCCGATTTCTACGGCTTGGCGCGCAATAGCGAGCGCATCACCCTGGTACGCGAACCGTGGACCGTGGCCGAGGCGTTCCCGGTCGGTGAAGATTCGCTGATCCCGCTGCGCGCGGGCGAGAGGCTGAACTGGAGGTTAGCTGCATGACCCGCCTCGATTTCGTCAGAGCCCGGAATTGACAAGGATTGCCAATCAGCGCGGAATCATGACCTATAGCACTACACGGCTGGCCGATCAGGACATCATCGACATCTACGTTCCCAGGACGTGATTCGTTCTCAATCCCGCTCCCTGGCGTAGTCCCGGGCCGCAGCCCCGAACGCCTCGAACAGCCGGCGCGAGAATGGATTCTCGGTAGATTGGTACTCGGGATGCCATTGCACGCCCAGCGCAAAGCCCTTGGCTTCCCTCACCGACACCGCCTCGATGGTGCCGTCCGGGGCGTGGCCCTCGGCGCTCAGGCGCGGGGCGAGTTCGAGGATACCCTGCCGGTGCAGGGAATTGACCTGGATCTCGGTCTCGCCGAAACGGCGCAGGAACTCGCCGCCCTCGACGAAGCGCACCGGGTGTCGGGGTCCGTATTGCACGTCCAGGTCTTCGCTTTGCGGGCGGCGATGATCCAGCCGCCTCGGCAGGGTATGCAGCGCCGGATGCAGGGTGCCGCCCAAGGCGGCGTTGAGTTCCTGGAAGCCGCGGCAGATGGCCAGCAGTGGCAGGCCGCGACTCAGCGCCAGATCGATCAGCGACAGGGTCAGCGCGTCGCGCGGTTCGTCGAAGGGCTCGTGCTCCGGGGTGTGGGCGGCGCCGTAATGGCGCGGATGCAGATTGGACGGACTGCCGGTCAGCAGCACCCCGTCCAGGCGATCCAGCAGGCCGGGCAGATCCAGCGACTCGGCCAGGGCCGGGATGATCAGCGGCGTGCAGCGGGCGGACAGGATCACCGCGGTCAGGTATTTCTCGCCGACCGCGTGAAACGGCTGACCGTCGATGGGCTTGCAGTCGGCGCTGACGCCGACCAGGGGAATGCCGGTTTCGTGCATCGATTGCGATCCGTGAATGGCTGTTCGCTGCTCATTATATCGGCTTGTTCTCGCGGCAAGCGCATGCTACGTTACATGTAACAAATGCATGGAGAATCGCCATGACCACATCGACCGAAACCCGATCATCGCGCAACCGGGTCAGTGATCACCGGCAGCGCTTGCGCCAGCAGGGATTGCGTCCGATCCAGATCTGGGTGCCGGATGTCCGTTCGGCGGAATTCCGGGAACAGGCGCACCGGCAGTCGCTGGCGGTCGCCGGGAGTTCGCATGCGAACGAGGACCAGGCCTTTATCGACGCGATCTCGGAGTGGGGCGACGAGGCATGAAGCGCGGCGAGATCTGGACCGTGGCGGGCGGGCGCGACTACGCTGGCAAGCCTCGTCCCGCCGTGATTCTCCAGGACGACCGTTTCGATGGCACGGACTCCATCACCCTCTGCGCCTTCACCACCGACCCCACGGATGCACCGCTGTTCCGCTTGCCGGTGGAGCCCAACGAGCGCAATGGACTGCATGCGGTGTGCAAGCTCATGGTCGACAAGATCACCACCGTGCCCAAGGTCAAGCTCGGCGTTCGCGTCGGCAGCCTCGATGACGAGGACATCGTGCGCCTGAACCGTGCTGTAATGGTCTTCCTCGGCATGGCCGGACCGGCGCCGACACGGCCGGACTAGAACCCCCGGCTCACGAAAACAGCGCCAGTTGCCGGTCTTCCACCAGCGGGGCCAGATTCGACACCGTAACCCCCAGCAGCCGCACCGGCCGCCGGCCGGCCTCGGTGCGCGCCAGCAGCAGCGGCAACAGCGGGCGCAGATCGGCAA
>CAYMHN010000655.1:0-2352 GCA_964390235.1 uncultured Candidatus Competibacteraceae bacterium | reverse complement strand
GGCTCGCCCACCCCCAGCGTGGTGCTGTCGCTGGGCCTGGGCCTGACCGTACTGGTCACCATCGGCCTGATCGAGGGCAATATGCGCCGCCAGATCCAGGAGAACATCCCGGAGCAGGCACCGTCGTTCTTCTTTCTCGATATCCAGTCCGCCCAGATCGACGGCTTCCGCGAGCTGGTCGAGACCACCTCGGGCACCAGCCGGCTAATGACCGTGCCCTATCTGCGCGGTCCGATCACCCGGGTCAAGGATCTGGACCCGGCCACCGCCCTGATCGACCCGGACAACGCCTGGATGATCCGCGGCGACCGCGGCCTGACCTATGCGTCCCAGCCGCCGGAGAACGCCGCCACCGTGGCCGGTGAGTGGTGGCCGGCCGATTATGCCGGGCCACCGCTGCTGTCGGTGCACGAGGACGCCATGCAGGCCTTCGACCTGCAACTCGGCGACAGCGTCAGCTTCAACATCCTGGGCCGCGAGGTCACCGGCACCGTAGCCCATGTGCGCGGCCTGGAGTGGAACACGCTGCAACTGAACTTCGCCTTCATGTTCTCGCCCGAACCGCTACGCAGCGCCCCGCACGGCTACCTGGCCACCGTGGTCGCCACCCCCGAGGCCGAGCTGGCCCTGCAGCGGCAGTTGGCGCAGACCTATCCGGGCATCACCGCGATCCGGATCAAGGACGCCCTGGACCGGGTCAACGAGATCTCGGCCAGCATCGGCGCCGCGGTGCGGATCATTGCCATAGTCACCCTGCTGGCCGGCACCCTGGTGCTAGCCGGAGCGATCGCCGCCGGCCACCGGCGGCGCATCTACGACAGTGTGATCCTCAAGGTACTGGGCGCCACCCGCGGCGACGTGCTGCGCGCCTTTCTGCTGGAATACGGCCTGCTGGGTCTGATTACCGCCGCCATCGCCGCGCTCATCGGCACAGTCACCGCCTGGGCGGTGCTGACCCGGGTGATGCGCACCGACTGGGTGTTCATCCCCGAGACCGTGCTGCTTACCACCCTGCTGTGCACCGCCATCACCCTGGCCTTCGGCTTCGCCGGCACCTGGCGGGCGCTGGGCCAGAAAGCGGCGCCTTTGTTGAGGAATGAGTAGGGCTGTTCCGTAGGCACCAACATGCATGCTACACTGCTTCTTACTCAGTAAGAAGCAAATCAGCCATGACAACAGTTACTGTTTCGGATAAAGGTCAGGTCGTGATTCCAGCCGACATTCGGCGGCGGCTGGGCATCACGCCCGGCTGCCAGCTCGATTTCTCGCTGGAAGGGAATACCATCCGTGTCTCGCTACAGCGGTGCATCCCGCCGACTCGGCCCGAGGACGGTTACGGTCTCCTGGTCTGCAACAAACCGGGCACCCGACGGCTGTCCGATTTCGACGTAGCCCGAGCCATGCGCGATGCAGCGGATGATCGCGCTTGATACCAACATCCTGGCTCGGTTCTATGTCGACGACCCCAACGACCCGGAGGCGGCCCGGCAGCGACCGATCGCGCGACAGATCCTGACCGGATCGTCGCATCTGTTCGTTCCTCTCACCGTGGTGCTGGAGCTGGAATGGGTGTTGCGCGCCTTCTACAGCTTCGATGCCGACGACTTTGGTCGCGTGATCCGGCATCTGCTGGGCCTGCCCAACGTGAGCGTCGAGGAATGGCCGCGCGTGGTCGATGCCCTCTCGTGGCATGGCGAAGGGCTGGATTTCGCCGATGCCTTGCACCTATGCGCCAGCCGCCACTGCGACGAGCTGCTCAGTTTCGATGACCGCCGTTTCGCGCGCCGCGCCGCCCGATTGCAGATCAAGCCGCCCGTGCGCGTACCCGCCGACACCGAAGCTTCCGCATCCAAACCGCTACAATAATCACTCGAACCCAAGATGCACAAACTGGACCGCGACCGAATCTGGCAACTGCTGCTGGCGCTGCGCCGGCAGGCCCGGAACGACGCGGACTGGCCGCTGAACCTGGATGCCGATGGGAGTCAGGTCGTCGCCGAGAACGCCTTGTGGACGATCAGGGCTAGCGGCTGGCGGTGCCAGCGGGCGCTGAGCGAGGACGCCCGGGAGCTGCTGGAGCTGTATCTGCCGCTGTTCCAGCCCGAGCTGGGCCGGGGCTGGGTGCTGGCCCATCTGGGGCAGAGCCTGGACGGCTGCATCGCGGCCGGCGATGGCAGCTCCCTGGCGCTGAATGACGCCCCCAATATCGACCATCTGCACCGCTTGCGCGCGCTCAGCGACGCCATCCTGGTCGGTGCCGGCACGGTGGCGGCCGACGATCCCCGGCTCACCACCCGGCGCGTACCCGGACCGAATCCGGTGCGCGTGGTGCTGGACCCGCAGCTGCGCCTG
>CAYMHN010000654.1:1742-2364 GCA_964390235.1 uncultured Candidatus Competibacteraceae bacterium | reverse complement strand
CTGCGCGCGGCCCTGGCCGGGGTGCCGCACTACTTCTGGGACGGGAGCGGAGAGAACCCCTATTTTGGCCTGCTCGGCCTGGCCGAGCACCTCGTGGTTACCGGGGATTCCGCCTCCATGGTGTCCGAGGCCTGTTCCACCGGCAAACCGGTCCAGGTGATCGACCTGGAAGGCTACGGCAAGCGCTTGCGGGTGTTCCACGAGGAACTGCGCCGCGAGGGTGTGACCCGGTCTTTCGAGGGCCGTCTGGAGCACTGGAGCTACGAGCCGGTGAACGATACCCCGGAAGTGGCGACACGGTTGCGGAAACTCCTGGGGTTGTCGGCCCCATGAGGGCCTCGGATACCTGGCGGGTCAAGTTTCTCGCCCGCCCCGGCCGCAGCATCGAGGAACGGGTGTGGACCCGCCACTTCCCCGGCGAGATCCCCCGCTGGGGGGAATGCCGCTTCCTGTTCGACCCGGACGCCCGCGACTACGACTGGCTGGTGGTCTACGACGATCTGCCGGCCCGGTCCGGCGAGCGGTTCTCCACCGCCGAGGAAGTGCTGGCCTGTGATCCGCGCCGGACGCTGCTGGTGACCACCGAGCCATCCTCGATCCGTATCTACGGGACCGGCTATCT
>CAYMHN010000654.1:0-1732 GCA_964390235.1 uncultured Candidatus Competibacteraceae bacterium | reverse complement strand
AACGACGAGCTGGCGGCCGACATCCGCCATCCCGGCGCCATCCACACCCAACCGGGCCTGCGCTGGTTCTACGGGGTGGGCGGGAAGCGGGTGCGGACCTACGATGCCATGGCCGAGGAGGGCATCCCGGCCAAGACCCGGCTATTCTCCACGGTCTGTTCCAGCAAGCGCCAGCGCCATACCCTGCACAGCCTGCGCTACCGGTTCACCCAGCGCCTGAGTCGCGACATTGCGCAGCTGGAGGTGTTCGGCCACGGGGTGCGGGCCATGGCCGACAAGGCCGAGGCCCTGGACCCGTACCGCTACCACCTGGCGATCGAGAATCACATCGCCCCGCATCACCTGACCGAGAAGCTCACCGACGCCTTGCTCGGCGGCGCGCTGCCGTTCTACGCCGGCTGCCCGAACGTCGCCGACTACTTTCCGGCCGACAGTTTCATTCCCATCGATCCGCGCGATTACCCGACTGCTCTGGCGCGCATCCGCCGTGCCATCGCGGACGACGAGTACCAGCAACGCCTGCCGACGATCCGCGAGGCCCGGCGCCGGGTGCTGGACGAACACAATCTGTTCGCCCTGCTGGCGCGTACCATAGCGGCTGTCGAGGCCGGCCGGATTCCCGATCCCGGCACGCCGGACAATGGCGGTCGCATCCTCAGCCGGCGCGCCTACGGTCACCGCCACCCCACGGAGCGGATCGGCTTGCTGCTGCAAAAAGGCCGGTCGCGCTGGGATGGCTGGTTCGTCGGCGGGTAGGGTGCGCACCGCGCACCGGAAACCCGGGGGCGGGGTTCAGCCGAACAGTTCCGCCAGATCGATGGTGGACCGCGCCCCGAGATCGGCGCGGTGCCGTTCCAGCCAAGCTTCGGCCCGTTCGCGGCCCCGGTCGCGCAGAAACAGCAGAAAATTCCGGTGCACGTTCAGCTTGCTGCCGGCGCTCAGCCGGGTCATCAGTTCCTCGGCTGCTATGAGGTGAAAATTGGCCCGGCGCAGCCGTCGTTCCATCCAGCCCAGGGCCAGCCAGTGCTGTTCGGCTCGCTGCTTGAGATAGGCGATAGCCTGCATTTCGCGCAGGAACGCGGCACTGAAACCCAGTTCGGTGACCCGGTTCCAGATCGCCGCCGCCGTTTTCGGGCTTTCCGCGTGGGCCAGCGGGTGCAGCATCACCACCAGGATGTCGCGGACGCGAGATCGGGTGAGCAGTGGGAACAGAGCCGGATTGGCCGAATACCCGCCGTCCCAGTATTCCTCACCGTCGATCTCTATGGCCTGGTGCAGCACCGGCAGGCAGGCCGAGGCCAGCAGCACGTCGGTGCTCAGCTCGCCGGTCTCGAACACTCGTAGCTTGCCGGTCCGCGCCTGAGTAGTGGAGACGAACAGCTGCACCGGGGATTGCTGGCGCAGCCGCTCGAAGTCGATCTGCTGGTCGATGATCTCGCGCAAGGGGTTGAGGTTGAAGGGATTGAGTTCGTAGGGCGAGAAATACCGGCTCATGCCGAGCAAGAGCTTGAGCAGAGGCGAGGGTTCACCGTCGCCGATATCGTCCAGATCCTCGGCAACCCTGGCTTCCAGCGGATCGAGCGGCATGCTGCTGGCCACCGCCTCCCAGAACGCCGCCAGGGATTGGCGAGCGCCGTCGCGGCCGCCGTGCAGCAGACCATGGGCCAGCACCACGGCGTTCATCGCCCCGGCGCTGGCGCCGCTGATACCGGCGAGGTCCAACTCCTCGTCC
>CAYMHN010000653.1:2015-2364 GCA_964390235.1 uncultured Candidatus Competibacteraceae bacterium | reverse complement strand
CAGCAGCGCGCGCTGCTCATCGATCCAGGCCGCGCCGTGCAGCTCCACCGGTGCCGGGATGTCGATGATCTTCCACTCCTGATCGTCCAGGAGCCCGGCCGTGCCCGCCGCTCCAACCACCAGCAGACGCCCGTCGTCCGCGACCGCGAGGCCGTTGAGATCGACGTCCAAGGGACTGGCGAGGCTGTGCCAGCCGTCGCCGTCGTAGCGATGCAGCGTCCCCTCGCGACCGGCCGCGATGATCCGGTCGCCGATAGTCACCGCCGTATTGACGGCGACGGGACCGAGCGGCGCGGCCAGTTGCCACTCGACCCGACCGGCGGGGCCGGGGGCGCGGACCAGCAGCGAG
>CAYMHN010000653.1:0-2005 GCA_964390235.1 uncultured Candidatus Competibacteraceae bacterium | reverse complement strand
GGGTGGCGATCAGCGGCGCCAGCAAGGCCATGGCGATGATGCAGGACAACACGACCAGGCCGACCACGGCCAGCGGGTCGCGGATGATGAACCGCAAGGGCTCCAGGCTGCTGGTCAGTACCGAGGGCCTCATTGCAGGGTCACCCGCGGGTCCAGGGTGGTATAGAGAATATCGACCAGCAGGTTCAGGCTGATCACGAACGCCGCCATCACCAGGAAGCTGGCCTGGGCTAGCGGGAAATCCGACGTCCGTACCGCGTTGAGGATTTCCCGTCCCAGTCCAGGCCAGGAAAACACCACTTCCACCACCACCTGACCGCCGGCGGCCAGTCCTATGGTCACCGCCAGCTGGGTCACCACCGGCAGCAGGGCATTACGCGCCGCGTGATGATACAGGATGCGGTGTTCCGGCAGGCCCTTGGCGCGGGCCATCTCGATGAAGTCCTCGCCGTACACCTCCATCATGGTGTTGCGCATGATCAGCAGCGGCGAGCCCAGGTAGTACAGCGCCACGATCAGGGCCGGCAGGATCAGGTGGGCGAGAAAGTCCAGGGTCAGGATCTTGTCGAAGAACCCGCTGGCCTCGTAGGGCAGGGTGCGCATGCCGCTGGTCGGCAGCAGGCTCAGCATCACCCCGAATACCAGTATGGCCAGCATGCCGGTCCAGAACATCGGCGCCGAGCGGAACATCAGCCCGAGGATAATGCCGGTGGTGTCGGTGCCGCTGCCCCGGCGCCAGGATAGCCAAGCGCCCAGCGGCACGCCGACGGCATAGGCGATCAGGATGGCGCTGAGCATCAGCACCAAGGTGTTGGCCAGCCGTTCCCAGATGATATCGGCGACCGGGGCGCGGTAGTGGAAGGAGAAGCCGAAATCGCCCCGGACGATATTACCCAGATAGATCAGGTACTGCTCGGGCAGCGGCCGGTCCAGTCCGAACCGCGCCCGCACCTGCTCGCGCTCCTCCACGCTTAGCCCCTCGGTGATCAACGCCGCCGTGGGGTCGGGTAGCCCGAGCCGGAACAGGAAGAACAGCAGGGTGGCGATGATGAACAAGGCCATCAGCGCTTGCAGTGCACGCCGCAGCAGGTAGCGGGTTCGGTTCATCAGGCTTCTCCGCGAGAGACCGCGCGGCGGACCGTCCCGTCCTTCAGGGCGTGGAAGGATAGCGGGCAGCGCGAAGCGCTGCTGGTGCATGGACCCTCACAAGGCGATGGGGTATGATGTGAAGCATGAAACAACGCTGGACCTTCCGCTGCTACCCGACCGAGGAACAAGCGCAAGAGCTTGCCCGAACCTTCGGCTGCGTGCGGTTCGTCTACAACTGGGGCCTGGAGCAGCGCACCAAGGCGTTTCAGCGCGGCGAGCGGATGAACTACGTGCAATCCAGTGCCGCGCTGACCGAGCTCAAGCGGCAGGCCGAAACGATCTGGCTCAACGAAGTGTCCAGCGTCCCGGTGCAGCAGTCGCTGCGCCATCTGCAAACCGCGTTCCGCAACTTCTTCGAGCAGCGCAGCGGCTACCCGTCGTTCAAACACAAGGACGGCAAACAGACGGCGGAATACACCCGCTCGGCGTTTCGTTTCGAGAGCGGTAATCAACGCTTGCTGCTGACCAAGCTCGGGCGTTTGAAAGTCAAGTGGTCGCGGCAGGTCCCGGTCGAACCGACCACGGTGACCGTGATCCGCAAGCCGTCCGGCAAATACTTCGTGTCGTTGGTGGTGGACGTTCAACCTGCGCCCTTGCCGGAAACCGGCGAGTCGGTCGGGATCGACCGCGCGGCGGACCGTTTCGGCATCAGCCGACTGGCCACGCTTTCCACCGGCGAGCGCATCGCCAACCCGAAATACCTCAACTACCAGCGGCGCATGAAGCGCCAGCAGCAGGCGCTGGCCCGCAAACGGAAGGGCTCGAACCGTTATCGCCGCCAGCAGCAGCGGGTAGCGAAGCTGCACGAGAAGATCGCCGATTCGCGCCAGGATACGGCCGCCAAGTTGGCCTGGAA
>CAYMHN010000652.1:0-2366 GCA_964390235.1 uncultured Candidatus Competibacteraceae bacterium | reverse complement strand
AGCGCGGCCTCTTCCTGGGCCGTGTCGAAGCGCTGCAAGCGGGCGATGAAGACCAGCATCACATACGCCGAGATGAAGGTCGATTGACCGACGATGGTGAGAAAGATGCCGTCGTAGAAGATCGAATTGTAACCGGCATCGAACATCATGCCCAGCCGATCCCAGAATACCAGGGTGGAAATGCCCAGCACCACGCCCGGAATCAGGATCGGCGAGATCACGATGGTGTAATACCAGGGCCGCACCCGCTGACCGATCTGGGTCAGCAGCAGGGCACCCGCCAGCCCCAGCGGTACCGCCAGCAGCACCACGCCCAGTCCGATCAGCAGACTGTTGCGTAGCCCGCTCATCAGGGTGCGGTCGTTGACCAGCACCTGAAACCACTCCAGGGTGAAGCAGTCCCAGGGCGATACCCGGGGGAAGGACGCGCTGTTGAAGGCCGTCAGGCTCATCAGAATCAGCGGCCCGAACAGATAAGCGAAGAACAGCAGCACGAACAGCCCCACCCAGAAGCGCAGGAACAGCCGGGCGCTCATCGGGCGATTTCTCCCAGCCGGACCTTGAACAGCTTCATCATGGCCAGCACGAAGATGGTGCAGGCGATCAGCAGGATCACCGCGTAGGCGGCGCCGCGCTGCCAGTTGCCGCCCTCGTTGAACCACTGGTAGATCAGCTGGGTGAACCACAGGCTGCTGGGGCCGCCCAGGATCTGCGGAGCGGCCAGGGCGCCGGCGGCCAGCATGAACACCATGGTGCAGCCGGAAGTGATGCCGGGTTTGGCATACGGAATCACCACCCGCCAGTGGATGCGCCACCAGGGTGAGCCCAGATCGCGTGCCGCCTCGATCTGATTCCGGTCCAGGCTTTCCACGGCATTGTAGATCGGAAAGATCATCAGCAGGATGTAGGCATAGCCCAGCCCGGCATAGAGGGCGATGTCGGCCCGGATGAAGTCGATGGGCGCATCGATCAGGCCGATGGCAAGCAGCGAGTTGTTGATGATGCCGGTGGCGCCGAACAGGATGCGGAAGGCGAAGGCGCGCAGGATTTCATTGACCCAGAACGGAATGATCAGCGACAGCACCAGCAGGCGGGCGAAGCTGCCGCGGGCCACATGGGCCAGATAGTAGGCGATCGGATAACACAGGGCCAGATCGAACAGAGTGACGAAGATCGCCGCCAGAATGGTGCGCAGGAATACCGACAGATCGATGACATTGAATGTGTCCGGACTACCGGGGCTGCCGAACAGAAAGAAGTGGTAATTGCTCAGGGTATAGACATCATCGGGGCCACCGATCCGGGCTGGTGGCAGGTTGAAGCGGAACGAGAAATCCAGCATGAACAGCTGGGGCAGGACGATCAGCATCAGAATCCAGAAGCAGATCGCCATCAGCAGGAACAGCGACAATACCAGGCCGTTACGGTTGAAAAAGCCCCGGAACCAGTTCAGCATGGGGTGCTCCCGTCAGTGCTCACTCACCCACCGCCACCGGCCCACGCGGCAGGGCCACGGCCAGTTCGGCGGGGAACCCGACGCTCAGCTCGACGCCATGGTCGTGACGCGGGGTCTGACGGTCATTGATCAGCGACATGCGCAGCGTTCGTTGATTGGCCAGTTCCAGAAACAACTGCCAGAGATTGCCCTCGAATTCCTGCTGACTGATGCGGACCGTTAACTGGTTGTCATACACCTGATCGGGCTGGGTGAATCGGAGTGATTCCGGTCGCACGAACACGATGGCCTCGTCGCCGACGGCCAGGGCAGCCGTTCTGGCCGGGCGGGCCGCTAGTGGACCGAGATCGGTCATGATCACGGCGCGCTCGGCCGTGGACTCGCTTACTCGGCCGTAGAACGCATTGTTCTCGCCCACGAAGGAAGCGACGAACGCGGTTTCGGGGCGATCATAAAGCGTATGGCTGCCGGCCACCTGCTCGATCACCCCATGGCTCATCACCGCTACCCGGTCCGACATGGTCAGCGCTTCACCCTGGTCGTGGGTGATGTAAATGAAGGTCAGCCCGACCCGGCGCTGGATGGCCCGCAACTCGGTGCGCATGTGCTGGCGCAGTTTCAGATCCAGGGCAGACAGCGGTTCGTCCAGCAGCAGCACCTGGGGTTCCGCCGCCAGAGCCCGAGCGATGGCGACGCGCTGCCGCTGGCCGCCGGATAGTTCGCTGACCATCTTGTCAGCCTGATCGGGCAGGGCGATCAGCTCCAGCAACTCTTCGGCTCGCTTGCGCCGTTGCACCTTGCCCACGCCCTTGACTTCCAGCGCGAAGGCGATGTTTTCCCAGGCCGTCATCAGCGGGAACAGCGCAAGGTTCTGGAAGATCAGCGCGGTGGGGCGCTTGTTGGGGCCGAT
>CAYMHN010000651.1:0-2368 GCA_964390235.1 uncultured Candidatus Competibacteraceae bacterium | reverse complement strand
CGCCGACCAGATCGACCCGCTGCGCCAGGGCGGCGAGATCCAGTTGGTCTCGGCGGCCCTGGGCACCCAGCTGTACATGGGGCTGAACGTGGCCAAGGGACCGCTGGGCGACCCGCGGGTCCGCCAGGCTCTCAAACATCTGGTCGATTACCAGGCCATGGTCGAGACCTTCATGCGCGACGCCTGGATGGTCAACCAGACCTTCCTGCCCGAGGGCTTTCTGGGCTATCTGGACCACCACCCCTACTCGCTGGACGTGGACCAGGCCAAGGCCCTGCTGGCCGAAGCCGGTTATCCGGACGGCTTTCCGCTGAGCATCAACGTCGCCACCCGCCAGGAGCGGCTGGACACCGCCCAGTCGGTGCAGGCCACCTTCGCCCTGGCCGGCATCGAGTTGGAGATCATTCCCAGTGACGCCCGCACCGCGCTGACCGCCTACCGCGAGCGCCAGCACGACATCTATCTGGGCACCTGGGGGGTGGACTACTTCGACCCGGCCACCAACTCGGTGTTCGTGGCCAATATCGACAACTCCCCCGACGCCGCCTCCAAGCCCCTGTCCTGGCGCAATTCCTGGCAGGACGAGGAACTGACCGCCCGGGTCCAGGCCTTGCTGCTGGAGCGGGACAACGACGCCCGCGAGGCCGCGTATCATGAACTGATCCGCGACTGGCAGGAAGTCTCGCCGTTCATCATGCTGTTCCAGCAGAACGACATCGCCGCGGTGCGACCCGATGTGCGGGATTTCCGGCTCGGACCGACCTCCGAGTCGAACCGGTATCACGGGGTGAGCAAGGATTGAGTTTCTCCCGCCGCATCCGCTCCCTGGGCGGGCTGGCGATCTCGCTGACGCTGACCTTTCTCGGTCTGCTGTTCGTCACTTTCGTCATCGGCCGGGTCATCCCCATCGACCCGGCCCTGGCCATCGTCGGCGACCGGGCGCCGACCCATGTCTACGAACGGGTGCGCGAGGAACTGGGGCTGAACCTGCCGATCTGGCAGCAGTTCTTCATCTACGTCGGCCAGGTGCTGCGCGGCGATTTCGGCGATTCCATCCTCACCAGTCGACCGGTGGTCGATGACATCATCCGGGTGTTTCCCGCCACCCTGGAGCTGGCCACCCTGGGGATTCTGATCGGGGTGGTGTTCGGCATCCCCATGGGGGTGTGGGCCGCGACCCACCAGAACCGCTGGCAGGACCAGATCGTCCGGGTGGTGGGCCTGATCGGCTATTCGGTGCCGATCTTCTGGCTGGGCCTGGTCGGCCTGCTGATCTTCTACGCCAAGCTGGGCTGGGTGGGCGGCACCGGGCGGCTGGACTTCTTCCACGAGGGCATCGTCCGGCCGGTAACCGGGATGATCCTGCTGGACGCCGCCATGGCCCGCGAATGGGGCGTGTTCCGCAACGCCCTGCACCACATCGTGCTGCCGGCCGCGCTGCTGGGCTATTTCTCCCTGGCCTACATCAGCCGCATGACCCGCAGCCTGATGCTGGAGCAGCTCAACCAGGAATACATCATCACCGCCCGGGTCAAGGGCATGAGCGAATTCCGGGTGATCTGGGGTCACGCGCTGCGCAATATCCTGGTGCCGCTGATCACCGTGGTGGCCCTGTCCTACGCCAGCCTGCTGGAGGGTTCGGTGCTGACCGAGACGGTGTTCGCCTGGCCCGGCCTGGGCCGTTATCTGACCAATGCCCTGCTGGCGGCCGACATGGCGGCGGTACTGGGCGCGACCATCGTGGTCGGGATGATCTTCGTCGGCGTCAATCTGTTCAGCGACCTGCTCTACCGGCTGGTCGATCCGCGCGCCCGATGAGCGCCCCACTGCGGACCGCCGGTTGGCGCGGCTGGCTGCTGGCCGACACCCCGAACTCGGCCCTGCAAGCCTGGCTGGGTCAGACCTGGCTGACCTGGCAGGCGTTCTGCCGCAACCGCCTGGCCCTACTGGGCCTGGCCCTGATCCTGCTGCTGCTGATCTGCGCCGCCCTGGCGCCCTGGCTCAGCCCCTACGAACCCGGCGCCCAGAACCTGCGGCTGCGCTTGCAGGCACCTAGCGCCGCGCACTGGTTTGGCACCGACGAACTGGGCCGCGACATCCTCAGCCGGATTCTGCACGGCACCCGCATCACCCTGTACATCGTCACCCTGGTGGTGATCATCGCCGCCCCGGTGGGGCTGCTGATCGGCACCGTGGCCGGCTATTTCGGCGGCTGGGTGGACGAGGTGCTGATGCGCCTTACCGACATCTTCCTGGCCTTCCCGCGGCTGATCCTGGCCCTGGCCTTCGTCGCCGCCCTGGGGCCGGGCATCGACAACGCCATCATCGCCATCGCCATCACCGCCTGGCCGACCTATGCCCGGGTGGC
>CAYMHN010000650.1:0-2374 GCA_964390235.1 uncultured Candidatus Competibacteraceae bacterium | reverse complement strand
ACCGGCCGACGCCGACCAGTTGATCGGCGAGGACTTGGCCGAGGGTCGGGTCTGGGGACGCTTCGATGTGCGGCTGTCGGGGGATGCTGCTGTGCTACGTGTGGTCGAGTGGCTGATGAATCGGCGCTCGCGGCTGACCGGCATCGCCACCGGCGACCAGGGCATTTTCGTGCGCCGCGCGGCCTTCGATCGGATCGGCGGCTATCCGGACATTCCACTGATGGAGGACATCGCCCTGAGCAAGGCACTCAAGCGCATCTGCCGACCGGCCTGCCCGCGCCAACGCCTGGTCACCTCCAGCCGCCGCTGGGAGCGCGACGGCGTATGGCGCACCATCACGCTGATGTGGCGCTTGCGGCTGGCCTACTGGCTGGGTGCCGACCCGGGCGACCTGGCAAGGCGCTATTACGGGGGCTGAATGGAATCCGCCCGCCTGCTGGTGTTCGCCAAGGCTCCGGTGCCGGGTCGGGTCAAGACCCGGTTGATCCCGGCCTTGGGGCCGCGCGGCGCAGCGCGGCTGTACCGGCAGTTGCTGCGCCACACCCTGGACATCGCCACCACCACCCCTCTCTGCCCGGTGGATCTGTACTGCGCGCCGGATACCAGGCACGATTTCTTCCACGGCTGCCGGCGCGAATACGGGATCCGGTTACGCCGCCAGCAAGGGCGGGATCTCGGCGTACGCATGCACCGAGCGATGGCCGAGGCACTGCGAACAGCTGATTGCGTGGTGCTGATCGGTGGCGACTGCGTCAGCCTGGATAGCGCACAACTGCGCTGGGCGGTGGAGGAACTGACCGTCGGACGCGACGCGGTGCTGGGACCGACCGAGGATGGCGGTTACTGGCTGATCGGGTTGCGCCGGGCAAGCGCTGCGCTGTTTCGCGGCCCCGTCTGGGGCGAGGCCACGGTGCTGGACGCTACCCGTCGGCGGCTGCAACGGGCTGGACTGGACTGGCGGGAATTGCCGGTCGGCCGGGATCTGGACCGGCCAGTAGACTTGCGGGCTTATCGCGACTCGAATTACTGCGGTACTGGCGTAAAATGAATGCTAATCGAACCGCTACGGATAAGATCGGATGCAAGCCGCGCGATACCACTCGCTATACGACCGGTTACTGGCTTTACCGGAAGGCCTGACGGGTGAAATCCTGAACGGGCAGCTGCATGCACAACCACGCCCAGCGGGACCGCACACGGGCGTCGAATCCGCGCTGCAAATCGAACTCGGTGGGCCGTTCGACCGTGGCCGGGGTGGCCCCGGCGGCTGGCGGATCCTGGTCGAACCCGAACTGCATCTGGAACGCGACCAGGTAATCTGTGTCCCCGATCTTGCCGGTTGGCGTCGGGATCGATTGCCCCGGCTGCCACGGGATCAGCGCTTCGAAGTGGTTCCGGACTGGGTCTGCGAAATTCTCTCCCCTTCCACCGAAAGCAAGGACCGTCAGCTCAAGATGCCGATCTATGCCAACTACGGTGTCGGTTTCGCCTGGCTGGTCGATCCGCTGCGACAAACGCTAGAAGCGTTTGCCCTGGAAGGGGATGACTGGCGACTCATCGGTGCCTGGCAAGGTGACGAGACGGCTAGCATCGCGCCTTTCGAGGCCGTGGCTCTAGAACTTGCCGGTCTTTGGGCGTGATCCGCAAGCAAGCTACCCTCAGGGCCCCTCCCCCGCCGAATCGCGCCGCATTCCCAGTTGAGCGAGTTTCTGTTGCAAGCTCTGACGATGGATGCCGAGCTGGCGGGCGGCGGCGCTGATATTGCCGGCGTTGCGCTCCAGGGCGGCGCGGATCGCCCGGCGTTCGAACCACTCGACCAACCGGATCTTGGCTTCCGCCAGCGGCAGGCCATCCAACTCGGGCTGCGGTTCGGCCGACGGTTTCGCGCCAGTTCGGTCCAGGCCGAGATCGGCTGGTGTGATCCACTCACCCTCGGCCATCACTGCGGCGGCCCGGAGCACCTGGCGCAGTTCCCGCACATTGCCCGGCCAGTGATGGCTGAGCAGCCGCGCCGCCACGCCCTCGCCCAGTCGCCTAGCGGAACCGCCATCGAGCGGTTCGAGGAACCGCCGAGCCAGCGGCAGGATGTCCTCGGGCCGGTCCCGCAAGGGCGGCACCATAAGTTCGAAACCGCGCAGCCTGAAGAACAGATCCTCGCGGAACCGGCCGGCTTCGATGGCCTGCGTCAGATCCTGATGGGTAGCACTGACCACCCGGACATCGACCGGCTGCGCGCGGGTCGCGCCCAGCGGCTGGATCACCCGTTCCTGCAACGCCCGCAGCACCTTGGTCTGAAGATTCAACGGCATGTCGCCGATCTCGTCCAGAAACAGGGTGCCGCCGTGGGCAAGCTCGAACACCCCCTGATGGCTGC
>CAYMHN010000649.1:552-2377 GCA_964390235.1 uncultured Candidatus Competibacteraceae bacterium | reverse complement strand
TACACTCTTTCCCTACAGACGCTCTTCCGTCTGTAGGGAAAGAGTGTATCCTTGTTCTTCATGAACACGGAATAGCCGCGGAAGATCGAGCAGGTGCTGTGGCATTCGGCCACTTCGCGGTTGTCGAAGTCGATCTTGGTGTAGATGCCGAGGCTGCCGACGATCCGGGTGATCGGGTCCCAGTTCATCTCGACCAGATTGCCGCGTGCCTTCTGCTTGGTGTCGCGGATCTTTGTCACGACATCTTGTTCGGTGGTGGCCATTGCTTGCTCTCCCGGGTTCGTCCGGCCTCGGTACTGCGCTTAGCGACGCACTTCCGGCGGTGGATTGGTGGTGAGTTCCGGTCGGTTATGGCGCCAGCTCGGTTCCTTGTTGAGCGCGCTCTGGGTGAAGCCGCGCAGCCACTTGACCAGCTTGCCATAGGGTTTGGACAAATTGGACGACAGCACGGCGCCGGGCGGCTCGTCCATGAACGGCATGAACTTGTCGGGAAAACCGGGCATGGTGCAGCCGATGCAGATGCCGCCGACATTCGGGCAGCCGCCGATGCCGTCCATCCAGCCGCGCTTGGGCACGTTGCACTGGACCACCGGTCCCCAGCAGCCGAGCTTGACGATGCACTCCGGCTGGCCATATTCCTTGGCGAACTGGCTCTGCTCGTAATAGCCGGCGCGGTCGCAGCCCTCGTGCACGGTCTTGCCGAACAGCCAGGTGGGGCGGCTGGCCTCGTCCAGCGGAATCATCGGCGCCACCCCGGCGAGCTGGCGCAGCAGATACAGCACGGTCTCCATGAAGTTGTCCGGCTGTACCGGACAGCCGGGTACGTTGACCACCGGCAGTCCGGCCCTGGACTTCCAGTCCCAGCCCAGATAGTCGTTGACGCCCATGCAGCCGGTGACGTTGCCCTGCATGGCGTGGATGCCGCCGTAGGTGGCGCAGGTGCCGCAGGCGACTACCGCCAGCGCCTTGGGCGCCAGCCGATCCAGCCACTCGGGAATGGTGATCGGCTCGCCGGTCGCCGGGTCGTTGCCCATGTAGGCCCAGTAGCCATCGCCGCTGAGGTGCTCGTTGGGGATGGAGCCTTCCATCACCAGCACGAACGGGATCTCGTCGCGTTCGGCCTGGTGCCAGTAGGCCATCAGTTCGTCGCCGTTCTCGTAAGCGAGATCCGGATTGTGCAGATGGACCTTGGGCAGTCCGGGAATCGCGCCCAGTACCACGTCCTCGATGCTGGGCAGGGTGGCGGCGGTGATCGAGATCGAATCGCCGTCGCAACTCAGGCCGTCGTTGATCCAGATGATGTGGACTTCTTCCAGATCGGGTTTGCGTTGGGTCTTGCGCCCGTAGGGAACGGTCTCTGCCATGCTGGCTTCCTCCACGTTGTCGCCGGCCTTGCGCCCGGGGTCGGCAATCATTCGCCGGTTTCGGTCGGGACGGTACGCGGGCCGCCACCAGACCGGGCTTACTCATTTGTAACCGGATCGGGAGGGTATGACTAGGCGTGTGGCTACCTAGGTAGAAATACCCATATCGGATTCCCTACAGCGTGCGAACGCCGCAGATGACCGCCATGGTGATCAGCTCCGTCAGTGACGTGGCCTGCATCTTGAGCATCACATGGGCGCGATGATGTTCCACCGTGCGCGGGCTGATCTTCAGTTCCCGGGCGATCTCCTTGCTAGTCAGGTCGGAAACCACCAGGGCCATGATTTCCCGTTCCCGCGGGGTGAGCTGGATGTAACGCTGTTCCACAACGGCGCGGCGCTGCATCAGTTCGCGCTCGCGCCGATCCTTTTCCAGCGCTTGCGCGAGCTGCACCACGCCA
>CAYMHN010000649.1:0-542 GCA_964390235.1 uncultured Candidatus Competibacteraceae bacterium | reverse complement strand
GCGAAGTCGACAACGCGCGCCTCGCGCTGCAGCGCGCCCGGCGCACGCTCGACAGCAATTGCCGGTCCTCGAACGGTTTCTCCAGAAAGTCGATGGCACCGGAGCGGAACGCCCGGGCGGCCATCGCGACATCCCCGTGGCCGGTGACGAACACGATGGGCAGTGTGTGGGGACCCTTGGCGAGTTGCCGCTGCAATTCCAGACCGCTCATCCCGGGCATGCGGATGTCCGCCACCAGACACCCGGCCCGGTCCGGGGAATACGCATCGAGGAATGCCCCGGCGGACTCGTAGGCCTCCACCCGCAGGCCGGCCACTTCCAGGGTCAGGGCCAGGGCATCGAGAAAGCTCGGGTCGTCATCGACGATGAAAACGGTCTGGGTATCGTTCATGGCGCACGTGCGGCCGGGATATGCAAATGAAACACCGATCCGTTCAGGTTCTCCGACTCCACCCAAAGGCGCCCGGAGTGGGCCTCGACGATCGACTGGCTGATCGACAGGCCCAGCTCCAGCCCGCGGGGCTTGGTGGTGAAGAACGGTT
>CAYMHN010000648.1:0-2388 GCA_964390235.1 uncultured Candidatus Competibacteraceae bacterium | reverse complement strand
TCGGATAGCCTTCCTTGGGATAGCCGTAGACGATGTCGGGATTCTGCAGCCGGGCGCGGTAGGTCGAACCGTTCCAATTGAGGCTGGCAGCCACGTCGCCGCCGGCCAGCTTTTCCGTCATGCCGTAGTCCATCGACAGCCAGTGCTCCTTGGCCGCGACGAGCTTGTCGCGCACCTGCCTCAGGACGTCCATGTCGCCTGTGCACTGCTCCCCGCCGACATAATAGACAGCCATCGTCATGACATCGGACATCTCGGGAACGACGTTGACCTTGCCCTTGAGCTCTTCGGGCGGATCCATCCAGATGGCCGACGTGTTGGGGTCGCCGTCATAGATGGACGTGTTCACGGCCACTCCTGTGGTGCCCCACTGCCAGGGCACGGAGTAGCGCCGGCCTTCGTCGAACGGGACGTTGACCCAGCGCTCGGCGACGTTTGAAAAATTCTCCATCTGATCGGGGCGGGATTCAAGCAGCAGGCCCTCGTTGATCCAGATCGGCAGGACGGATCCGGACGGCACGACCATGTCGAAGCCATGGCCGCCGGCGCGGATCTTGGCGATCGCGGTGTCGTTGGAGTCGTAGTCGGTGACCGTGACCCTGATGTTATGCTCTTCTTCGAACTTCGCGATCATGTCGGGCGGCGTATAGTTGCCCCAGTTGAAGAGGTGGAGTTCGCCGTCGGCGACGGCCGGGCCGGCACCGACGATCGCGGCGATACCGATAACAGCTGCAGTTGCTTTCCAATTCATAGTTATCCTCCCTGTCAGTGAAGCAACACAGTCTAAGGCCTTTTCCGGTTGAGAAAGAAGAAAATCGACACGATGGTCACCGAGAGCGCCAGGAAGACGGTCGCGATGGCATTCATTTCCGGCGTGATGGCGCGGCGAAGCTGGCCAAGCATATAGGTCGGGAGGGTATCCTGGCCGGCCGACTTGACCAGTTCGGTGATCACCACGGTATCAAGCGAGATGACGAACGCCAGCATGAAGCCGGCCATGATGCCCGGCAACATCAGCGGCAGCGTCACCCGCCGGAAGGTCATCCAGGGCGTGGCATAGAGATCAGCGGCGGCACTTTCGAACGCCAGATCCATATTCTCCAGCCGGGCGCGGATCGGCAGATAGGCGAAGGGGATGCAGAAAGCGGTATGCGCCGCGATCAGATATCCGAGGCCATAATAGTTGGTGTAGACCTTGACCATGGCGAAGAACACGAGCAGCGAGACGCCGGTCACGATCTCGGGCACCATCAGCGGCTGGTTGATCATGGCATAGACCGCGGTCATGCCGCGGAAACCTTTGGTGCGGGTCGTCGCCAGCCCGGCAAGGGTGGCCACGGCGGTGGAAATGGTCGCGGCGAAGCTGGCGATGACCAGCGAGCGGATCGAAGCATCCTGCACCTGCTGGTTCTGCCAGGCTTGCACGTACCACCTGAAGGAAAAGCCCTCCCAGATGGCGATCGAGGGCCCCGCGTTGAAGGAATACACCGCCAGCACGGTAATCGGCAGATAGAGGATGAAGAAGCACAGGGCCGCCACCGTGGCGAAGCCTGGCTGGTGGCGGACCGAAAAGGCACGGCCGCGGCTCGCTGCCACCTCAGCCATGGCGGGCCTCCGACCGGGTGACGGCCCGGACATAGAAGATGAGCGCCACCATGACGATCGTCAGAAGGGTGATCGACAGCGCCGCCCCGAGCGGCCAATTGCGCCCCTGGCCGAACTGCAGTTCGATCAGATTGGAGATCATCATGTTGCGGCCGCCACCAAGCACGCGCGGCGTCACATAGGCCCCGAGCGAGGGGATGAAGACCAGGATCGAGCCGGCGATGATGCCTGGCTTGACCAGCGGGAGGATGATCCGGCGCAGTGTCTGGAAGCGGTTGGCATAAAGATCATATCCGGCTTCCACCAGGCGGAAGTCCAGCCTCTCCATGCTGGCGTAGATCGGCAGCACCATGAGGGGGAGAAAAACGTAGAGCATGCCGACCGTTATGGCGAAGTCGGTGTACAGGAGCTGGATCGGGCTGTGGATCAACCCGGCGCCCATGAGCAGCGTGTTGACCAACCCCTCGTTGCGGATCACCTCCTGGATCGCAAAGGTGCGGATCAACAGATTGGTCCAGAACGGGATGGTGACCAGGAACAGCCAGATGGCGCGGGTGCGTTCGGGCTGGGTGGCGATGAAATAGGCGGTGGGGAAGCCGAACGCCAGGGCCAGCACGGTGGTGATCAGCGACAGCCTGACCGAGCGATACAGGATCGACAGATGCGCATCGGCGAACGATATCGTGCCGTCGAAAATGTCGCGCTGAAAGAGCACCCGGAACCAGGCTTCGGTGGAGAATTCCCACACCACGCCGCCATAGGGGGCGGGCGTGAGGAAGGAAT
>CAYMHN010000647.1:0-2398 GCA_964390235.1 uncultured Candidatus Competibacteraceae bacterium | reverse complement strand
TTTGCATGAGGATCTCAGACATTCTGGCGTGCTCCTTCCGGGTCGTAGAACACCGGCGCGACGATTTCAGCGGCGATCGGAGGTCGGTCGCCGGCGGCGACATGGACGACCTGACCGGTGCGCCGGTGCCCGCCGCGCACCAGGGCCAGGGCGATGGGATGATCCAGGGTGGCGCTCCAGTAGCTGGAGGTGACATGGCCCAGCATGGGCACCGGCTTGGCGCTGGTATCGGGATGCTCGACGACCTGCCCCCCTTCGGGCAGTACCGTCCTGCCATCGCGCACCTTGAGCCCGACCAGCTGCTTGCGGTCCGGCTTGACGCAGTCCTCGCGTTGTAGCGAGCGCTTGCCCAGAAACTCCTTGTTGCCCAGCAGCCCGCTCATGCCCAGATCGACCGGCGTGACCGAGCCATCGGTCTCCTGGCCAACGATGATGTAGCCCTTCTCGGCGCGCAGCACGTGCATGGTCTCGGTACCGTAGGGGGTGATGTCGAATTCCACCCCCGCCTCCATTACCGTCTCCCAGACATGGCGACCGTAGTGGGCCGGCACGTTGATCTCGTAGCTCAGTTCGCCGGTGAAGCTGATCCGGAACACCCGCGCCGCCACCCCGGCCACCGTGCCTTCTCGGTAACTCATGAAGGGAAATGCCGTGGCGGAGAAATCGATGTCCTCGCAGAGCATTTCCAGCAGCTTGCGGCTGTTCGGGCCGGCTACCGAGACGGTCGCCCAGTGGTCGGTGACCGAAGTCAGGAACACCTTCAGCTGCGGCCACTCGGTCTGCAACCAACGCTCCAGCCAGGCCAGCACATTGGCCGCCCCGCCGGTGGTGGTGGTCATCAGGAAGTGCTGCTCGCCCAAGCGGCTGGTGACTCCATCATCGAATACCATGCCGTCCTCCTTGAGCATCAGGCCGTAGCGGCAGCGACCGACGGCGAGCTTGGTCCAGCCGTTGGTGTAGACCCGGTTGAGGAACTCGGCCGCATCCGGTCCCTGGATGTCGATCTTGCCCAGGGTCGAGGCGTCCAGCACGCCGACCGAGTTGCGCACCGCCAGGCATTCCCGGTTGACGGCATCAGCCAGGGACTCGCCCGGTTTGGGATAATACCAGGGCCGCTTCCACTGACCGACGTCCTCGAATAGCGCGCCGTGTTCCTCGTGCCAACCATGGATGGCGGTCTTGCGCACCGGATCGAAGCGATCAGGGCCGATGTTGCGCCCGGCGATGGCACCGAAAGTCACCGGGGTGTAGGCCGGCCGGAAAGTGGTGGTTCCGGTCTCGGGAATGGTTCGACCCAGAGCCTCGGCCAGGATCGCCATGCCGTTGATATTGCCCAACTTGCCCTGGTCGGTGCCGAAACCCAGCGCGGTGTAGCGCTTGACATGCTCGACCGACTCGAATCCCTCGCGCACCGCCAGCTGGATATCCGCCGCCGAGGTATCGTTCTGCAGGTCGACGAACTGCTTGGGACCTTGCCCCACCGGCCGCGGTCCCGGCACCAGCCACAGCGGCAGCAGCGGCTGCTGGTCGGAGGTGGGGACCGCATGGATCGGATGCGCCTCGCCGCCGGCGAGGCCCAGGGCCAGCGCCGCCTCGGCGCCGGCGCGGTAGCCGTCTTCCAGGCAGTCGGCCAGCGCGAAGACGCCGTTGCAGGCGCCGATGGAGCGTGCCCCCTGGGCATGCGACTCGGGCACGAAACAGGCGCGTGTCTCGTCCCAGCGATTGCGCCCGCCGGTATGCGAATGCAGGTGCACGGCCGGATTCCAGCCGCCGGACACCGCCACCAGATCACAGGGCACGCCGTTGATCGGTCCGTGCACCTGGTTACCGTCCCAGGCCATGACCCGGGCGCCGTCCATGGTCTTGCCACCCTGAATGTCCATCACTACCTGGCCGGCCATGATGGGCACGTCGCGCTCGCGCAACGGTTCCGCCACCGCGCCCGGATCGGCACGGGCATCGACCACGCCGACCAGCTTGATCCCGGCATCCAGCAGGTCCAGGGCGGTGCGGTAGGCGCTGTCATTATTGGTGAACAGCAAGGCCTTGCTGCCCGGTCTGACCGCCCAGCGGTTGATATAGGCCGACACCGACGAGGCCAGCATCACACCGGGACGGTCGTTGTTGCCGAATACCAGCGGGCGTTCGATGGCTCCGGTGGCCAGTATCACCCGCCGGGCGCGCACCCGCCACAGGCGTTGGCGCGCACCCTCGGCGACCGCCGGCGGCAGGTGATCGGTGCGGCATTCAAGGACGCCGACGAAGTTGTGGTCGTAATAGCCGAAGGCCGTGGACCGGGGCAGCAGGGTCACCTCCGGCATGGCGGCCAGTGCGCGCACCGTGGCCACGAGCCACTCGCCGGCCGGCTGGCCGTCGATGGTGTCGCGACCGTCCAGCA
>CAYMHN010000646.1:0-2401 GCA_964390235.1 uncultured Candidatus Competibacteraceae bacterium | reverse complement strand
GCCGTGATCTCGACGCCATTCGCGGCGCCATGCGTCAAACCGAAGGCGATGGCGAGCGCGTACAGCAGCAACGATGGCAACCGCCGGGCCACGGCCAGCAGCAGACCGAATACGACCAGGGAACCGAAATTGAGCAGGCTGATGATCGGCTGGGCGTTCATCCAGCCGATCATGACATCGACATCGACCATCAAGCCGATCCGCCACGCCAGCAGAGCACCCGACGCCAATGCCAGGGCGAAAGTCACCAGCCATGTCACGGACTGATCCCTGGAAGTCCCCTGCTGACCCGCCAGCAAGCCCACCGCGATGATAGCCAGCAGATGCTCGGGCGTGATCAGAGGGTGCAGCAGACCGCCGTAGAAATCATTGATGTCGCCCAGCATGGCGTGGGCATGCACGCCATCCGGCAACAGCCCGAAACCGAGCGCGATCGTCTGGATGCCGCGTCGTCGATCAGTCCGCGGCCGACGCACGCAATCAGCCCAGATGCGGGATCATAAAATAAACGCCGACCGCCAGAATCGCCATGCCCCCCGCGCGCAGCGCCTGCGCGCCGACCGGCCAGCGGTGGATCAGCCCGATGGCGATGCCCAGCAGATGCAGACAGCCCGTGGCGATCACGAAGCCGACCGCATAGGCGATCGGGTTGGCCGCTTCCGGCAACTCGGTACCATGGGCGTGACCGTGAAAGATGGCGAATACCGCGACCAGCAAACAGGACACCCACAGGGGCGGGCGCACAACGAGTGCCACCATCAGCCCCAGGGCGATCGCCGAAGCGGCGATGCCGATTTCCACGCCCGGTATCGGTATCCCGAGCACCCCGAGCATGCCGCCCAGCGCCATGACCAAGGGAAATGTCACCGGCAGCAGCCACATCGCGGGATTGCCCAGCTGTGCACCCCAGAGACCGACCGCGACCATCGCCACGACGTGGTCGAAACCGAATACGGGATGCGCCAGACCGCTCAGAAACCCACCGGTGATCCCTTCGCCGGTATGGGCGAACGCCAGGGCGGGAAACAGCAACAACAGCACGCGGACGGAGCCCGTCAGAGCGCCATCGTGCGGGTTCGGTCGGGAATTTTGCATGGTCGTTCTCACGGTGGTTTCTCCTCCTGCAACAGCCGAAGTCTAGCCTATGCCTCACTGCGCCGATACGACAGATTGCGCCTGATTCGCCAGAGCACCACGATCGCAATCGTCACCACGATCCCCCAGCCGAGCAGCACCAGATCGGCCACCTCCTCGGGGTCGGGTGAGGGGATTCGACCCAGGGCATCGAAGCGCTCCAGGGTCCAGTGCCAGGCGGTATGCCCGACCAGCACCGAGAGGATGATCATACCGTAGCGCTCCGCGCTGGCGGTCCGGAACAGCCAGCCGAGGACCGGCAGCACGGCCAGCAGAAACACCAGCTGACCCACTTCCACGCCGATGTTGAACGACATCAGGGAGAGGAACAAATGGGAACCGGCCAGCTGCAGATCCTCGTGCAGGGCGAAGGAGAATCCGAAACCGTGGATCAGGCCGAACAGTGCGGTGATGATCCAGCGGTGGCGCAAATCGGCCTGCACCACGTTCTCGATCGCCATGTACACGATCGACAGTGCGATCAGCAATTCGACCAATAGCGGAAACCAGGCACCCTGCGGCACCAGACCCAGGACCGCGGCGCTCAAGGTGATGGAGTGCGCGATGGTGAACGAGGTGATGACCGCGACCAGACTCCACAGGTGCTTCATGCGAAACGGCGCGATCAGGCAGAGCAGGAACAGCAGATGATCGAAGCCGCTCAGAATGTGCTCGAATCCGAGTTTGCCGAAGGTCCAGCCCGCGCGGTACCAGCTCGGGTCGAGATGAACCGGACCGGTGCCGTAGTGCAGGTCATAGGCCCGCTCCGTCCCCTCGGCGGGGATGAACCGCAGAATCATGCTGAGGATGTTCCTGAGTCCCGGCGCGACGCGCAGATCCAGCGCGAAATCGGCGTCCGGCGAGCGGATCGGGTAACGAAAATGGGCATCGAAATAGCCCTGATTCCAGAATACGTCGGTTTCCGGCGGCAACGGCGGACCGTTGATGTTCTCCAGAGCTTGTTCGAAGCTGGCGAAGGACTGATCCGAGGGCTGCGAGATGCGGGTGCGCACCGCCTCGAAGGCGAGTGGCTCGCCGTCCTGAAACAGCACGATCTCGCGGGCGGTGGCCGCCGCGGCCCGCTCCAGTCCGTCGTCCAGGTGCTCCAGGGCGAGAAACCCCGGCCCGCGCTTGGGCAGATCCAGGTTCAGCAACATCACCAAGGGTATGCGCACCAGGAAGTGCAGCGTGTTGCCTTCGGGCTTGACGAAAGCATGGAGGCGGATCTGGTCGGGGATGTCGTGGGCGGATGCGACCGGAGACAACA
>CAYMHN010000645.1:0-2411 GCA_964390235.1 uncultured Candidatus Competibacteraceae bacterium | reverse complement strand
CGCGTGACCACCGCCGACAACCCGGCCGTGAGCGTGGAGACCGCCGGCGCCACGCTGATCGCCCTGCCCGGCAATACCGATCAAGCCCTGGCGCGCGGCGCTACGGTAGAGGTCTTCGTGCGCCCCGAATCCATCGCCGTCACCCGACTGGACACCGCCGCAACCCCGGCAACGGGGGAGATCAACCGCCTGCAAGGCACCGTGGACAGCCTGCTGTTCAACGGCGCCAACAGCCGGGTACTGGTGCGGATGGCGGACGATCAACTGATCGAGGCGAATTGCCCGCAGGCCACCACCGACCTGACACCGGGCGAGCGGGTCGAACTGCGCTGGAACCGGGAGCACACCAAGTGCTTCCGGGCGTCGGAGTAACCACCGGTGTCCAACCGGGATGCCCGCAGGCTATCGCTGATCCTGCTGCTGACGCCGTTCCTGCTGTGGATCGTGCTGCTGATCATCCTGCCGCACTTCGGCATCGCGGCGCTCTCGCTGCGGGAGAAGATCACGTTCCGGGAGCATACCTACAGCCTCGCCAATTACGCCGCTTTCATCCGCGAGCCGATCTACTGGAACACCCTGCTGCGCACCGCCTGGATCTCGATCCTGGTCACCGTGCTCACCCTGCTGGTCGGCTTCCCCATCGCCTACTACATCGCCAAGGTCGCCCGACACCGATCCCGCGCCGCCTTGTTTCTGCTGTGCCTGATTCCCTTGTGGGTCAGCGATCTGGTGCGCGCTTTCGGGTGGATCCTCCTGCTGCGCGAGACCGGGGTCGTCTCCACGTTTCTGCAGCGGACCGGCTTGGTCAGCGGGCCGGTGGAGTTTCTGTACAACGATGTCACCCTGGTGATCGGCCTGGTGTACACGGTGGTGCTGTTCATGATCGTGCCGCTGGTGTCCACCCTGGACGGCATGGATGACAGCCTGATCGAGGCCGGTTACAACCTGGGCGGCAGCCGCCTGACCGTGTTGCGGCGTATCATCATCCCCTATGCCATGCCGGGCATCGTCGCCGGTTGCATCGTGGTGTTCATGCTCACCGCGGGCAGCTACCTGACCCCGGTGCTGCTCGGCGGCAAGAACAGCATGTGGTTCACCGAGCAGATCTACAATCAGTTCATCGTCCGCAACAACTGGGAATCGGGCGCGACCTTCGGCATCCTGCTGCTGGCCTTCACCTCGCTGGTGGTCTGGCTGGGGCTGCGACTCAGCGGCCAGCGGCTGGCCACCACGGTGGCGAGGAGCTAACCGTGAACGTGGCCGCTCCGCAGACCACCTTGCTCAAGTGGACCTACCGCGGCTACGTGGTGGCGTTCTTCGTGTACCTGGCCGCGCCCCTGGTCGCCGCCAGCGTGTTCGCCTTCAATGACTCGCTGTTTCCCGCCTTGCCCTGGCAGGGCTTCACCCTGGACTGGTTCTTCAGCAACACCGAGCCCCAGCTGGGCATGTTCCACGACCGGCGATTGCTGCGCGGCCTGTACAACTCCTTCTACATCGGGATCATCGTGTCCACGCTGTCGGTGCTGGTGGGCACCTGCAACGCCTTTCTGTTCGAGCGCAAGGAATTCCCCGGCAAGTCGTTCTGTTACATCCTGATGATCGTGCCCCTGGTCATCCCCGGGGTGATCCTGGGCATCTCCATCCTGGTGCTGGCCAGCATGGTCGCCAACTGGGCGGATCGCGCCCTGGATTACCATCTGACCCTGCTGCGCCCCGGCCTGTTTCTGGTCATCCTGGGGCAGTTCGCGTTTCTGACCACCATCACCACCCTGGTGATCGCGGCGCGGCTGCGCAAGTTCGATGTCTCGCTGGAGGAGGCCGCGCTCAACCTCGGCGCTAGCCAGCCCCGGGTGCTCGCGACCATCACCCTGCCGTTTCTGCGCCCGGCCCTGATCGCCGCCTGGCTGGTGGCGTTCCTGGTGTCGTTCGAGAACTTCAACACCACCCTGATGCTGGTCGGCTCCGACGCACCCTTGACGATTACCCTGTACGACCGTATCGCCAAGGTCGGATCGACCCCGGTGCTCAACGCCGTGTCGTTCTTCCTGATCGTCGGCTCGGGGACGCTGGCCCTGATCAGCGTGCTCGTCCAGCGCGACAAACAGGTCCGTCCGGCCCCGGAATCCTGAGCGCCGCCGCATGACGGACTTCGACTACCTCATCGTCGGCGCCGGCTCGGCCGGCTGCGTGCTGGCCAACCGGCTGACCGGGAACGGCCGCCACCGGGTGCTGCTGCTGGAAGCCGGCGGCAGCGACCGGCGGTTCTGGATCCGTACCCCGATCGGCTATGGCCGCACCTTCTACGACCGGCGCGTCAACTGGATGTATCTGACCGAGCCGGACCCGGGCACGGCGGGGCGGGTCAGCTACTGGCCGCGCGGCAAGGTGCTGGGCGGTTCCAGCTCGATCAA
>CAYMHN010000644.1:0-2422 GCA_964390235.1 uncultured Candidatus Competibacteraceae bacterium | reverse complement strand
CTGTTCATGGGTGCCCGCTTCGTGCTCAGCATCATCACCGATGGCGTCGATCCGTTTCCGGAAGTACGGCGCCGGCTGCGAGAGCGAGGCGGTCGTGCCATGGGCGAGCCCGACGATCTGATCTATGGACTGATCGACGCGGCGGTCGATCATGCCTTCCCGGTGCTGGATACCCTGGGGGAGCGGATCGAGGAAGTCGAGGAACGGATCTTCGACCGACCCGATCCCGATATCCTGCAAACCCTGCACACGCTCAAGCGGGAGCTGATCCTGCTGCGCCGGCATCTGTGGCCGATGCGGGAGGTACTGAATCACATCCTGCGCGATCATGCCGACCTGTTCACGGTGGAAACGCGGCTCTGGATGCAGGATGTCTACGATCATACGGTGCAGATCATGGATCTGGTGGAGAGCTACCGGGACATGACCGGCAGCTTGCTGGATGTCTACCTGTCCAGTCAGAGCAACCGGTTGAACGAAAGCATGCGGCGATTGACCGTGATCGCCACCATCTTCATGCCGTTGACCTTTATTGTCGGTGTCTACGGCATGAATTTCGAGCACCCGGACAGCCCCTGGGCCATGCCGGAACTGGGATGGTACTGGGGTTATCCCTTGATCCTGCTGATCATGGCCGGCATCGCCGGCGGCATGATCTGGTGGTTCAGAAAACAGCGCTGGTTCTGATCGGGCGGCGCGGTGCACCATGAACACCGGGATCTCGGCACGGGTCTCGAAACGCAAGGCGAGACTCAGCGCCGTCTCCAGCACCGGCTCGGGCGTATCCGCTTCGGACAGCGGCAGCATGATGGTCTTGACCGGCATGGCCTGGTTTCCTCGGTAGCAGCTGTTCAGTAACAGCCGGCGATACGCGCCCGTTGCTGGACCAGGGCGAGCACGATGTCGATGGTCGGCGTCGGCACCTCGACCAGACGCCCCATCTCCTGCACGGCCGTCACCAGCGCGTCGATCTCCATCGGTCGGCCGCGTTCCAGATCCTGCAACATGGAGGTGCGGTGGGCGCCCACGGCGGTGGCGCCGTCGATGCGCTTGTCCACATCGACTCCGAAGCGCACTCCCAGCTTCTCGCCGATGGACTGAGCTTCCAGCATCATGGCGCGGGCCACTGCACGGGTGCCGGGTTCGGTGGTCAGCACGTCCAGGGTGGCCCGGGTGAGCGCGCTGATCGGGTTGAAGCACAGATTGCCCCACAGCTTTACCCAGATCTCGTCGCGAATCCGGCGCACCGGGGCCTTGAAGCCGGCCTCGATCAACGCCTTGCTCAACCGGGTGACCCGCTCGGTCTTCTCGCCGTCCGGTTCGCCCAGGATGAAGCGATCGCCGCTGATATGCCGGATCACGCCGGGTTCGTCCACCTCGCAGGCCGGATAGACCACGCAGCCTATGGCCCGTTCCGGACCGATATATTCCCACTGTTTGCCGCCCGGGTCCACGCTCTCGATCCGGTGTCCCTCCCAGGAACCTTCCAGCTTGTGGAAATACCACCAGGGAACGCCGTTCATCGCCGTGACCACCGCCGTGTCCGGTCCCAGCAGCGGCTGCATGGCATCCACCACGCCCGGTACCGAATGCGCCTTGAGGGTGATGATGACGTAGTCCTGTGGACCCGCCTCGGCCGGATCGGCGGTGCAGCGCGGGCGGGCAACCCGCTCCTCGCCGGCGATCCGCAGTTTCAGTCCCTTGCTTCGCATGGCCTCCAGATGCGGGCCGCGGGCGATGACGGTGATCTCCTCGCCGGCCAACGCCAGCGGCACGGCCAGATAGCCGCCGATGGCTCCGGCCCCGTAGATGCAGATCTTCATGAAGTCAGTCCCAGTTTCTCGGCCAGACCGATGCGTTGCAGCTTGCCGGTTGCTCCCTTGGGGATTTCGTCCAGAAACAGGATTTTCCTGGGTATCTTGAAATCGGCCAAGCGGGTGGAGGCGAACTCGCGGATCTGGTGCTCGCTGGCCTGCTGACTCTCGCGCAGCACGATGGCCGCCGCGACTTCCTCGCCGAGCTTGGGATGGGGCAGGGCGAAGGTCACCACCTGTTGCACGGCGGGGTGATCCATCAGTACCTCGTCGACTTCACGCGGCGAAATCTTCTCGCCACCGCGGTTGATGATCTCCTTCAGACGGCCGGTGATGGTGAGATAGCCATCCTCGTCCAGCATGCCCTGATCGCCGGTACGGAACCAGCCCCGGGTGAAGTTCTCGGCATTGGCCTTGGGGTTGTTCTCGTAGCCGGCGGTTACGTTCTCGCCCCGGATCACCACCTCGCCGATCTCTCCCTCGTCCAGCAGATTACCGTCGTCGTCCATGATGCCGATCTTGACGCCGGCGCCGCGGCCGACGGAGCCAGGCTTTCGCGCCGCCGGCGGCAGGGGGTTCGTGGCCATCTGGTGGGAGGCCTCGGTCAT
>CAYMHN010000643.1:0-2424 GCA_964390235.1 uncultured Candidatus Competibacteraceae bacterium | reverse complement strand
GGCGTCTGAACGTGGAACGGCAGCGACTGGACTGGCTGCGCCAGCGACTCGATCGGCTGCACCCCGGGCGCCGGCTGCGGGAAGACAGCCAGCGGCTGGACGAACTGGAGCAACGCCTGCGCCAGGCCTTGCAGCGGCAGCTGCGGCAGCGCCGGCAGCAACTGAGTGCCGCCGGACGGGCGCTGCAAGCCGTCAGCCCGCTGGATACCCTGAACCGGGGTTACGCCATCGTGCGGCAACCCGAGACCCTGGCCATCATCCGGGCCGCCGAGCAGCTCGAGATCGGTGATTCGGTGGAGATCCTGCTGGCCCGCGGCCGGCTCAAGGCGGTCATTACCGAACGTCTTCCCCTTGCCAAGAAGGAAATTTAGCGGGAGATCATTCCTCGTATTCGTAGGGCGAAACCGCGTCGGCCTTGAGAGTGTAGCCGGCCAGGCCATACATGCTGTCCTGCGCGTCGGCGTGCAGCGTGCCATCGACCCAGACGATATCGAACAGGCCGTTGATCCGCACACCCTGCTCGCTGCTCACGTAGACCATCTGGTTGGCCGGGGGCGGCGGTACGTGGATGCAGGCCCCGTAATACGGCACCAGCAGGAATTCGCTGACCAGGGTGCCGTCGAACTCGAACGGCACCACGAACCCCGGTAGACGCACCGAACGCCCGTCCAGAGCCTTGACTATCGGCGCCTGCGTGCGGATCAGATCCAGCGCCTGCATCAGCTCCCGCGCCTCCGGACTGTCATCGGTCATGGCGTAGAGTTGGTCATCGGTGAAATCGGCGAACGGATCGGGGGGGATCCAGTCCGCCGGCATCAGTTCGTCCCAGTCCAGTTCGACATACCGGTCTGCTGCCGCTGCCAGCGGCAGCAGGCTGACCAGTCCCGCCAAGAGAAAACCACGTATCAACACGACCATGAACAGACCTTTGAGTTGGAACGGCTTCAAGTACGCAGGGTAAGACCGTCGGCCAGGGCCTGACGATAAGCTCGCCAGGCGGGTATCAATCCGGCTAGGCAGCCGCCGCAGAGGATTAGCAACAGCAGCAACCCCTCGCGGGCGCCGAGCAGGCCGAACGGCAGGTGCAGACCGAAGCGGCTTTGCACGATGGGCTGGCCGATCCACAGGCCGATATAGAACACGAGAACGCCCAGCACCGCGCCCAACAAGGCCAGTATACCCGCTTCCGCCAGCAGCAGCCCGAAGATATGCCGTGGTCGCGCTCCCACCGAGCGCAGAATGGCCAGCTCCCGTCGGCGCTCGTTGAGGCTGGCCAGGATCACCGCCAGCATGCCGATCAGACCCGCCGCGACCACACAGGCGGAGATCACCAGCAAGGCGGTCTCGGCCACCCGCATCAGATCCCACAGCTCCTGCAAGGCCACCCCCGGCAGGATGGCCAGCAGTGGCTCGCCCCGGTAATTGTTGATCGCCCGCTGCACCTGGAAGATGCCGATGCGCGATTCCAGCCCGACCAGAAAGGCGGTCAGGGTATTCGGGGTCAGATCCATCCGCCGGGTCTCCTCGGCGCTGATGCTCAGCCCCGGTGCCGGCGCTCCGCCGCGCCAGTCCGCATGCATGGCCTCGAAACCCTCCAAGCGGATATGCACGGTCCGATCCACCGGGGTACCGGTGCGCCGCAGGATCCCGGCCACCCGGAACGGCTTGTCGTCATGCATGGCGAAGCTGGTCGCCCCCATGCCGTGGGCGACCACGATCTCCTGTCCGAGCCGATAGCTCAGCGCCTCGGCCACATCGGCGCCCAGCACGGCATCATAGATGTCCTGGAACGGCGCGCCGGCCGCGAATTCGAGCCGGCGGTCACGCGCATAGCGGTAGTGCTCGAAATAGTCGGGACTGGTGCCCATCACCGGATAACCGCGGTGTGAATCGCCCAGCATCATCGGTATGGTCCAGCGGATCTGCGGCAAATCGGCGATGGTCCGGTAGCTCTGCCAGCTGATGTTATTGGTCGCCTGGCCGATCCGGAACACCGAATACAGTAGCAGCTGGATGCTACCGCTGCGTGCCCCGACAATCAGATCGGTGCCGGCGATGGTGTTGGCGAAACTCAGCCGGGCGTCATGGCGCACTTTCTCGACACCGAGCAGCAGCGCCACGCTCATGGCGATGGCACAGACCGTGAGCACGACGGTGAACCGCCGGTTGCGGAAGCTGAGCCAGGCCAGCAGCGCCATGCTCAGCCTTCACCCGCAACCCGGTTGATGTCCGCCAGCGCCACGCTGCGATCGAATAGCGAGGCCAGACTGACATCATGACTGACGAATACCAGGGTGCCACCGTAAGCCGCCAGTTCCCACATCAGCAGCTCCAGGAAATCCTGTCGCCGGTCGGCGTCCAGAGCCGAGGTCGGTTCATCGGCGATGATCAGTTCCGGTCGGCCGATCAGCGCCCGGGCGGCGG
>CAYMHN010000642.1:0-2434 GCA_964390235.1 uncultured Candidatus Competibacteraceae bacterium | reverse complement strand
CCTCGGCGTCGATCTCCTCGGGCGGGCAGTCGGTGGAGGCGGCCTGCACGGCCTCGTGATACCAGATATCGCGACCTTCCTGCCAGTGGATGGCGCCGCCGGTGCGCTGGACCACCAGCACCTTGTCGACACAGGGCGCGCCCTGACAGGCCTTGTCGGCATTGGCCTTGAGCGGTACCTTGCGCCCGCCGCGCAGCCCCTCGTCGGCGGTGATCAATACCCGGCACTCGGAATCGTTGATCCGGTCCTTGAGCGCATCCGGGGAGAAACCGCCGAATACGATGGAGTGGACCGCGCCGATCCTGGCGCAGGCCAGCATGGCATAGGCCGCCTCGGGGATCATCGGCAGGTAGATGCAGACCCGATCGCCTTTCTTGACGCCAAGATCCTTGAGCACATTGCCGAGCCGGCTGACCTGTTCGTGCAACTGACGGTAGGTGATCTTCTTGTCATCGGCCGGGTCGTCGCCTTCCCAGATGATGGCGACCTGATCGCCGCGGCTTTCCAGATGCCGGTCGATGCAATTGTAGCTGACATTGAGCTTGCCACCCTCGAACCAGCGGATATGAGCCTTGCCGAAATCATGTTCCCAGACCTTGTCCCAGGGCTTGAACCAGGTCAGGAACTGCTCGGCCTGCTCGGCCCAGAAACCTTCCGGATCATCGATCGAACGTCGGTACATGGCCTGGTATCCGGCTTCGTCGATCCAGGCTCTGGCCTTGGTATCGGCCGGGACGGGGTATATTTTGATATCGCTCATGGTTCCTCCAGATCGTTGGTATTTGCGGATAGCGGGCAAGGACTCAGGGCGCGGTGGGTTCAGGGTTGTCCTGATAGCGCTGGATACTGGCCATGACTTCCTGGCGGGCTTCGTCGGCGCGCGTCCAGCCGTCGATCTTGACCCATTTGCCCCGTTCCAGATCCTTGTAGTGGTCGAAGAAATGGGTGATCTGGTCGATCAGCGGCTGGGGCAGATCGTACGGCGTCTCGATGGTCTTGTAGATCGAAGTCAGCTTGTCGATCGGTACCGCCAGGATCTTGGCATCGGGGCCGGATTCATCGGTCATCTTGAGCATGCCGATCGGCCGGCAGCGGATTACCGAACCGGGAATCAACGGGAACGGGGTCGGTACCAATACATCGACCGGATCGCCATCCTCGGACAGCGTGTTCGGCACGTAGCCGTAATTGCAGGGGTAGTGCATGGCCACGGCCATGAAGCGGTCGACGAAAACCGCGCCACTGGCCTTGTCGACTTCGTACTTGACCGGATCGCTGTGGGCCGGAATTTCGATGATAACGTTGATTTCGTGGGGGATGTTGTCGCCCGGAGAAATTTTGCTGAAGCTCATAACGGGACATTTCCTGTCGGGTTAAACCGTTGAACTCGCGCCTGCAAGCCATGTGCCAATCAAGGCGGCGATTAAGGAGTTGATTTGGCGGTTTTATTTGCGGCTTAACGCTAGCATGTTTCGACCCGGCTGTCATGTGCGTTACACCTTGTGACGATTATCGTGTTACCGGTCGTAGCAGCTGGTCGCGGACGCGCGACCGAGAAGCTCGCGAACGTGTCTGGTGCCGCCGGATAGTGCGTTTATAATCGTTGTCAGCAACCCTTCCCGGGGGAGAGGCCCATGCCAACCCGAGTGAACCGATACCCATGAACCGATGCCCATGAGAGCACCAGGGTTAGCCGGATGGGGTCTGATTTTCGCCCTGTGCCTGCCGATTCATACCGTCCAGGCCTCCGATTGGCTGTACACCGTGCGTCCTGGCGATACCCTGTGGGATCTGGCCGAGCGTTATCTGCGGCACACCGGGTATGTGCCGCGTCTGCAGGAACTCAACCAGGTGGCCGATCCGCGCAATCTGCGGCCGGGTACCCGCTTGCGGATCCCCGTGGCCTGGATGCGCCAGCAGCCGGTGCCGGTCACGGTGGTCAGCGTGACCGGCCAGGCCGAAGCGCAAACCGAGTCCGGAGTACAGTTCTTGCAGGCCGGGCAGACCCTGGCCGCGGGTACTCGGGTGACGGCCGGCGAGGAGGCCACGGTGGTGCTGGAGTTTGCCGACGGATCGCGTTTCACCCTGCGCCAGGGCGGGCAGCTGGAATTGGATGCCGTCAGTGCCTACGGAGACTCCGGCATGGTCGATGTGCGGCTGCGCCTGCAAGGCGGACGGATCAACGGCCGGGTCGAGCCGGCCACTGGTCCCGGCACGCGGTTCGAGATCAACACACCGGCGGCGCAGACCGCCGTGCGTGGTACCGATTACCGGATCGCCTATGACGGACTCGTCGAGATCGCCCGGGCCGAGGTGCTGGACGGCCGGGTCGCGGTCAGCGCGCGCGGTGTGACCCGCGCGGTACCAGCCAATCATGGCACCACGGCGGAACGCGGCCAGGTACCGCGACCGCCGCGCGCGCTGTTGCCCCCGC
>CAYMHN010000641.1:0-2437 GCA_964390235.1 uncultured Candidatus Competibacteraceae bacterium | reverse complement strand
GTCCTCCATGGCATTGCGGGTCTCGTTGGTGAACTTGCAGAAATTGACCTTGTGGGCGTGGCTGGCCCCGGCCAGCATGCGGATGTTGGCGCCTGCGGAGAATACCCGGGGCTTGCCCGAGCGCAGGATCACCGCCTTGGCTTCCGGGTGCTCGAAGCGCAGGCGCTGCATCGCGTCGTAAAGCTCGATGTCGACCCCGAGGTCGTAGGAGTTGAGCTTCAGCTCATAACCCTCGAAAATCCCGGCTGATTCATCGACATCCAGGATCAGCTCGGCCACGGCTGAGCCGGTCACCAGCCGCCAGTGGCGATAGCGCGAGGGCTCGGTGGCGAAATCGATCCGTGCGGGCGCGTCCTGCGGCATGCCGGCTCCTTTTGGCCGGCACTATAGGGAGTTTCGCCGCCAAGTCTCGATCGAAAACCGGGGATCAATCGGCCCTGCCGTGCGTTGGGGATACCGAGGGATAACGATTAGAGGAGTTTGAGTATGACAGTCATGAAGCTTTCCGCACTGGCCGCCGGCGTGATCGGCGGTGCGATGGCGCTGAGCGGCGCCACCCCGGCCTCGGCGGCGACCGTGGCCCCGGCGCTGGTGCAGACCGGTGACAAGGTGAGCGTGCAGCACGTGACGCACGATCCCCTCGCCAGATCCTATAACCAGCGCGCCTGGCGCGGCCGGGACCATAACCGTTACCGCTATGGAAACCGGTTCCATCGCTCCGGCCCATCGGTCGGTTTCGGCCTGAGCGTGCCGGGCTTCAGCTTCGGGTTCGGGACACCGGGCCCCCGGTCCTATTCCTACGGCTATAGCCGGCCATACAGCTACGGTGGCTACGGCTACGGCTATCCGCGCTACTACGGCTATTGATGGCCTGCGGACGGGGCCTTCGGGCCCCGTCCTGCTTGCCGGTTCCAGCGGGTTTGCGCCCAGTTTTCAACAAACTCCGGCGATAATCTCAACTTGTTGGCAGTCGCTCCGCGGCTACCAGTGTGTCAGGGGCGCACACCCATGGAGAACTGCATGAGAAAATCGGGAGTCTATGTTGCGGCAGCGGCCATGATCGGCGGCGCCGTGGTCCTTTTCACGCCTGCACCGGCAGCGGCCACCGTCTTGTCGGGCGCCGCGGCGGCAGCCACGGTCGAGACGGCGCTCGTGGAAGAGGTCGGCCACCGTCGGGGGCATCACTCGAGCCGGCATCGTCATTCCTGGCGATATGATCGTCACCGGCATGGCCATCGCTACAGCCATCGCAGGCCGGGATTTACCTACTATTACGGTGGCTATTATTATGCCAACCCATGGTGGCTCGGCCCCTCGGTGGGCTTCGGCGTGACGGTTCCGGTCTATCCGGCGCCGAGCGTTGGGATGTCTGCTCACGTGCAGTGGTGCATCAACCGCTACCGTTCGTACGATCCGGCAACGGATACGTACGTCCCGCGCATCGGCGTGCGGGCCCGCTGCAACAGTCCGTACCGGTAGCACTCTGGAATGTCGGGGGTTTCTGGCCCCCGGCATTTCCACAAGCCTGCCTCGCCACTTATCCTTCTCCTTGCACTCGAAATTATCCCGCTCAATGGGCTGATCTTGCTTGCGAACGCGAATAGGCGGGATCGATTGCGGCTCTGAGGCGTTAGAGCCGGTAATCAGCAAGGAGTCTATCATGAGCAAGTTCGTATTTTCCGGCCTGGCCGCTGGTGTGATCGGCGGCGCCATGCTGCTGTCGGGCGCCGCCCCGGCATCGGCCGTGTCCATTCCCAGCCTCACGCTTGCAGCGCCGGCCGAGACGCAAATCGTCGAAGAGGTCCAGCGCCGCGGCGAGCGCCGCTATTCCCGCAGGGATGGCCGGCGATACGACCGGCATCGGCATGGCCCGCGGTACAGCCACCGCAGGCCGGGGTTCCATCACTATCATGGCGGCTACTACTACGGCTCGCCCTGGTGGATCGGCCCCAGCATCGGTTTCGGGATCACCGTTCCGGGCGTGACCCTCGGGCTTGGCGGCGGCGGTTATGGCGGCCACTCGGCCCACGTGCAGTGGTGCCTGAACCGTTACCGCACCTATGATCCCGGGTCCGACACCTACATTCCGCGCGTCGGCGAGCGGGCATACTGCAACAGCCCGTACAACTGAGTCTGTGAAGCGTCAGGGGCTTTCGAGCCCCTGATGCGCCTTTGCCCCGGTCGTTGACCGCATCGCCCTGCGCCCTTATAAATCGGTCGATCCGATGCCGCCGCACCCGGCGGCATTTTTGGTTTTGCGCAACGGCAGGCGACCATGGCTCCACTGCTCCCCACCTATTCCAGGTTCGACATCGCGTTCGAACGGGGCGAGGGTGCGCGCCTGTACTCCACCGAGGGCGTCGAGTACCTCGATTTCGGCGCCGGCATCGCCGTGTCGATCCTCGGCCATGCCCATCCCCAGCTGGTCGCCGCCCTG
>CAYMHN010000640.1:0-2442 GCA_964390235.1 uncultured Candidatus Competibacteraceae bacterium | reverse complement strand
ACGTGACCATGACCCAGTCCATCCGCGCCTACGCCCGTGCCAACCAGGCGGCGGTGATCGTGCCGTTCATCCTCGGCGGCGCCATGGGGCCGGTGACCAATGCCGGGGCCATCGCCCAGGCGCTGGCCGAGACCCTGGTCGGCTGCGCCCTGACCCAGCTGGTGCGGCCCGGTGCGCCGGTGATCTTCGGCAATTTTCTGTCCTCGATGTCGCTGCGTTCCGGTTCACCGACCTTCGGCACCCCGGAGCCGGCGGTGGGTTCGTTGGTGGTCGGCCAGCTGGCCCGGCGGCTGGGCCTGCCGCTGCGCTGCGCGGGGAATTTCACCACCTCCAAGCTGCCCGATGCCCAGGCGATGACCGAAGGCACCATGTCGATGCTCTCGGCCGTCCACTGCGGGGCGAACTTCATCCTGCACGCGGCCGGGTTTCTCGACGGTCTGCTGTCGATGAGTTACGAGAAGTTCGTCCTGGACACCGATCTTTGCGGCGCGCTGCATACCTATCTGAACGGCGTCACGGTCGACGACAATGCGCTGGCCTTCGAAGCCTTTCAGGAGGTTGAGCCGGGCAATCACTTTTTTGGCTGCGCCCATACCATGGCCAACTACCAGACCGCCTTCCGGGACTACGAACTGTCCGACAACGACCCGTTCGAGACCTGGCAGGACAACGGCTCGGAGAACGCCATGGCCCGCGCCAACAAACGCTGGAAAAAGCTGCTGGCCGACTATCAGCCGCCGCCCATCGATCCGGGTGTCGACGAGGCGCTGCGCGAGTTCATCGCTCGGCGCAAGGCGGAGATGGCGGACATGTGGTATTGATGAATGCCAATTTCCCTCATCTGTTCTCGCCACTGACGCTGCGGCACAAGACGCTGCGCTCGCGGCTGGTGTTCGGCGCCCATACCGCCAATATGTCGGACCTGGGTCTGCCCGGCGAGCGCCATCGGGGATACTACGAGGAGCGGGCGCGAGGCGGCGCGGCCATGATCGTGGTCGAGCCGGTGCCGGTGCATGCCAGCGCGGTGCTGACCCGCGGCAATTTCCGGGTGCAGGACGACGCTGTGCTTCCCGGCTTCCGGCGCATCACCGGGGCCTGCCATGCGCATGGCGCGGTGATGATCCAGCAGCTCTACCATGTCGGCCAGCACGGCGATTCCGACAATTCCTATCACGCCAACTGGTCGCCCTCGGGCCTGCCGTCCTACCACGACAGCGACGGCAGTCACGCCATGACCGAGGCCGAGATCGAATCGGTACTGACCGGCTTCGTCACCGCAGCCTTGCGCTCCAAAGCCTGCGGCTTCGACGGTATCGAGCTGTTCGCCGCCTATCACGCCTTGATCGATCAGTTCTGGACCCCCTGGTCGAATCGGCGCGACGACCGTTGGGGCGGTTCTTTCGAGAACCGGATGCGGTTTTCCACCGAACTCACCACCCGCATCCGCCGGGTCACGGGCGAGGACTTCATCATCGGCATGGCGGTGTCCATGCACCCCGGTGTCGAGGTCTCGCTGTCGATCGAGGCCATGCAGGAGATCGCCGCGTATCACGACCAACGGGCGCTGGTGGACTATTTCACCTGCGGCACCGGCAGCTACTTCGACTTCTACCCGCTGATGCCGACCGTGCTGTTCGGCGACAAGCTCGGTGTACCTTACGCCGAGGCGCTCAAGCAGGTAGTCAAACACGCCCGGGTCCAGGCTGAAAGCCACATCCGCACGCCGGAGAATGCCGACTACGTGATCGCCGCCGGCCAGGCCGATCTGGTGTCCATCGTGCGTGGCCAGATCGCCGACCCGCAGTTGGGCAACAAGGCCCGTACCGGCGGGGTTGCGGAAATCCGCCCCTGCCTGAGCTGCAACCAGATGTGCTGGGGGCGGCGGGCGCGCGATTACTGGATCTCCTGCCTGGTCAACCCCTCGGCGGGCCGCGAGTTCGAGTGGGGCGGGGATCGGTTCACCCGAACCGACGCGCCCAAGCGGATACTGGTGGTCGGCGGCGGCCCGGCGGGGCTGGAGGCCGCTCGGGTTGCCGCCGAGCGTGGCCATCGAGTGATCCTGACCGAAGCCGGGTCGGAACTGGGCGGACGGTTCCGGTTGGCTGGAATGCAGCCGCGCCGGGCGCAGATCCTGGATTTGCTGCGCTGGTACGAGAACGAGCTGGTTCGGCTACAGGTCGAGCTGCACCACAATACCTTCATCGAGGCCGATGACATCGCTGGCCATACGCCGGAGGTGGTGATTCTGGCCACCGGCTCGCTGCCGGCCGAGACCGGTTTCCAGCGCGCCTTGCCGCAGTTCGAGCGCTTGCCTGGCATCGAGCGCGGCCGGGTATGGTCGGTCGAGGACGTGCTGAGCCGCAACGCCCGGCCCGGCCGGCGGGTCATGGTGCTGGACGACATCGGCCACTGGCACGCCGCCGGCACCGCCTGGCAGCTGGC
>CAYMHN010000639.1:0-2445 GCA_964390235.1 uncultured Candidatus Competibacteraceae bacterium | reverse complement strand
GTGGGTGATGCGGATCGCCGACTCGGTGCGGTTGACGTGCTGGCCGCCGGCGCCGCTGGCGCGATAGGTATCGACGCGCAAATCGGCCGGATTGATTTCGATGTCGATCTCGTCGTCGATCTCGGGCGCGACGAACACCGCGGCGAACGAGGTATGGCGGCGATTACCCGAATCGTAAGGCGACTTGCGCACCAGCCGGTGCACCCCGGTCTCGGTGCGCAGCCAGCCGTAGGCGTAGGGTCCGTCGACCCGCACCGTAGCGGACTTGATGCCCGCCACCTCGCCCGCGGACACCTCGATCAGCTCGGTCTTGAAGCCATGGCCCTCGGCCCAGCGCAGATACATGCGCAGCAGCATCTCGGCCCAGTCCTGGGCCTCGGTGCCGCCGGCACCGGCCTGGATGTCGAGAAACGCCACGGCGCCATCCAGCTCGCCGGAGAACATGCGCTGGAACTCCAGCTCAGCAACCTGCTTCTCGAACCCCCGCAGATCCTCGATCACCCCGGCGGCGGCGCCCTGGTCCTCCTCGGCGGCGGCCAGTTCCAGCAGTTCGCCGGCATCGGCCAGGCTCTGGGTCAGCCGTTCCAGGGACAGGACCACATGCTCCAGTTGAGCACGTTCCCTGCCCAGGGCCTGGGCCCGCTCCGGATCATCCCAGATGCCGGGCTGCTCCAGCTCACGCTGGACTTCGGTCAGTCGTTCCTGCTTGGCATCGAAGTCAAAGATACCCCCTCAGAGCGGCAACGCGCTCTTGGAGATCATCGACATGCTGAAAGTGGGGGTTGAGTTCTTGCATCACGCTATCGCATACAGGACGAAAGGGGCGTTATTCTAGTGCACAACCCGCTGTCACAGGAACTGCCATGTTCAGATCGATCTCCCTGCTCGCCGGCTGTCTGCTGCTGGCCGCCACCCTCGCCCAGGCCACCGAAGCGCCACGCATGCTCAGCGTGAACGGTCTGGGTCAAGTCTCGGCCCCCCCCGATCTGGCCGTGATCCAGGCCGGGGTGCAGACCAGCGCCGAGAGCGCCGGCCAGGCGCTGCGCGCCAACAGCACGGCCATGGCGGCGGTGCTGGACGTGCTGCGGGAAAGCGGCATCGCCGAGCGCGACCTCCAGACCACCAATGTCCGGGTACAGCCGGAGTACCGCCACGACCGTAACACCGGTCAGGCCGAGATGATCGGCTATCAGGCCGGCAACGACGTTCGGGTCCGGGTGCGCGACCTGGATCGGCTCGGCGAACTGCTCGACGCCCTGGTCAGCGCCGGCGGCAACCAGCTGCACGGCATCAGCTTCGCCATTGACGATCCCGCTCCGCTGCTGGATCAGGCCCGCGATCGGGCCGTGCAGGATGCCCGGCATCGCGCCGAGCGCTATGCCGCCGCGGCCGGCGTGCGGGTCGGCAAGGTCTTGTCGATCAGCGAATCCGATGCGGCCATCCCGCGCCCGCTGATGCGCGTGATGGCCGCCGAAATGGACATGGGATCCGCCGTACCCATCGCCAGCGGCGAGCAGGACATCAATGTATCGGTAAACCTGGTATTTGAGCTGGAGGATGGCGGGTAAGCAGCGTTACTCGTATTCAGTTATCATTTGAGCCATGGAAAAGCCAGTGATCTCCTGTAACCCTGATGTGATGGGGGGCACCCCGGTGTTTACGGGAACCCGAGTACCCGTGCAGACGCTTCTCGACTATCTGGAGGCGGGGGAATCCATCGACGATTTTCTGGAAGGTTTTCCCTCGGTCACCCGCGAACAGGTTATTGCGTTCCTGGAGCAAGCCAAGAATCACCTTGTCGATGCCGTTTCGTGAAGGTTCTGCTCGACGAGTGCGTTGATTGGCGGCTCTCCCGCGAGATCGTTGATCACCAGGTCAAGACCGCGCGCCAATTGCAGTAATCGTTCTGCATGCCACCTCGAACCGGCTTGCCGACCTTCGAACTCTCGTACCCGAGCTCCTCGCATCTATCCCGACAGCCAAGCGGGGTATTGCCACGTTCGTCGGACTTTAACCACGATTGCATGAGGCCGATGTACCCACCTAGGTGCCCTCCTTGTCGCTATTGCCCGCCCGCCGGAATTCCCCGACAATACAGCCCTCACTCGACGGGGTGCCTGGTGCTGAGAGGGGCTGACGCTCCAACCCGCTGAACCTGATCCGGGTAATGCCGGCGGAGGGACTGAGTGCGGCCCGTCCTCCCGTATTGCCCCTTGCTCGTGGAGGACTGCCATGCGTCGCTTGCTGCTCTGTCTGGGTCTGCTCTGGATCGGCCCGCTGCTGGCGGATACGCCGGTGCTCACCGTCTACACCTACAACTCCTTCACCGCCGACTGGGGGCCGGGGCCGGCCATCAAGACCGCCTTCGAAGCCGAGTGCGCTTGCGAACTGCGCTATGTCGCGCTGGACAGCGGCGGCGCCCTGCTCAGCCGGCTCCAGCTGGAG
>CAYMHN010000638.1:0-2449 GCA_964390235.1 uncultured Candidatus Competibacteraceae bacterium | reverse complement strand
GCGGCCCTGGCCGCGGCTGCCGTAGGCCAGGTACTCGACGCCGGGAATCAGACCCTCCGCGTCGGTGATCTCGCCCTCGGCGCTCACGTTCGGTCCGTACAGGTTGCCGTAGCCGCCGCCGGGCGTCATGTCAACCAGCGCCCGGTAGTTGCTGTAAATGGCCAGGCGGCGCAGTTCGGCCGCGGTCGGCGGGTCGGACACCATCGGCGCGGCACCCGCCAGGCCGGAACGCCCCAGACCGGCGGTCAGCAGATCGTCGCCGATCCCGTCGTACTCGATCCGGCTGATGGCGCCGTGGATCTGGGCGGGAGGCCGGCTGACGGCGCCACCCGGTGCCGCCAGAGCGGTATTGCCGGCCAGCAAGCCGGCCAGCAACAGGCCGGTCACCGGGACGGCCCGGAACGAAATATCGATCACGCGCATGGAGTTATTCCCCGGGTAAATTTCGGAAAGATACTCCCTCCCCGCTGGCGAGGAGAGAGCTTGCCCTAAAGCTCGTCCTTGATATGGTCCTCGAACTGCTGGACCTGATTGGTATCGATGCCGGCAATATGCTCCAAAGGAATCGTGAATACCACCCCCTTGGTGTGGTTCTTCAGATCCAGTTCCCGGGCGAGGTTCTTCATCACCTCCAGCGAGAGCTTTTTTTCCAGCACGAAGATCAGCACCGACTGACTGCCTTCGTAGGTGAGACCGAAGAAGGTCTTCTTTTCCCTGGCGCCGATGCCACGCGCATCGAGGATGGTGACGCCACCGGCGCCAGACTTGCGGGCCACGTCTATGGCCCGCTCTTCCAGTTCATCGGCCAGAATGGCCACCAATGCGGAGAATTTCACGGTGTACCTCCTTTGTCGCGGATGACCCGCTCGACAAACAGTGCATAAAGCATCACGGTAACGATGGGAAATATCGAGGCGAAGGCAATCAAGCCGAAACCGTCGATCAACACACTACGCCCTTCGATATGGGTCGCCAGACCGATACCCAAGGCGGTGACCAGCGGCACGGTGACCTCCGAAGTGGTCACGCCGCCGAGGTCGAAGGCCAGCGGCACGATGTATTTCGGCGCCAGCCAGGTCAACAGAATGACCAAGGCATACCCGCTCATGATGTAGTAGTGGATGGAGTCACCGGTAATGATCCGGTGCACGCCGATGGTAATGCCGGTCGCCACGCCCAGAGCCACCAGAATGCGGATATGGTTGCCATTGAGCCGCCCCTTGCCGGCCTCTTCCGCTTTCTGGCCGATGGCGATCAGCGCCGGTTCGGCCATGGTAGTGGCGAAACCGATGGCGAAGGCGAACAGATAGACATAGAGCAACGTGTCGAATTGGACCAGCTGCTCCGCCATGCTCCTGCCGATCGGGAACAGGCCGAGCTTGAGACCGACGACAAAAGCGTAGAGCCCCACGATGACCAGCACGAAGCCGCCTATCACCTTGTGGATATGAGCGATGCGCTTGCGGATCACCAGATACTGGAAGAACAGCACCACTGCGATGATGGGCAGCACATCGCGAAACATCCGCAGCAGATCGGCGAGCATGCCGAGCAGCACGCTGCCGGCAGTGGTAGCGAACTCCTCGGCCGCGACCGGATCCAGTCCGACTTCGGACGGCGTTCCAGTCATCCCGCCAGTCTCGCCGTAGGTATAGACCAGGATGCCGTAGAGCTGCACCGTGATCATCGGCACCATCACCGCCAGCGCGACCAGGCCGAAGCCGTGGGTGAGCGCGTTGCGACCGCGAATCGACACCGCCAGACCGATGCCCAGCGCCGCGATCAGCGGCACGGTGACGATATTGGTGGTGACGCCTCCGGAATCATAGGCCAGGCCGACGATCTCCTCGGGGGCGAAAAAGGTCACCGTCACCACCACCAGATAGCCGATGATCACGTACCAGTGCAGGGAGTGGCCGAGCAGGATCCTGACCACGCCCAGGGCCACCACCGCGCCCACCGAGACCGCCACCAACAGACGCAGGGTCAGGCCATCGACCCGCCCCTCGCTGATCAACTCGGCCTGCTCGGCCACCGCGATCAGGGCCGGTTCGGCGACCACGGCGGCAAAGCCCAGACAGAAGCCGAAAACCATCAACAAGGGTAGCGAGCCCTTGCGGGCGAACTCATTGGAGAGGTTCTTGCCGATCGGGAAAATGCCCAGCTCCAGCCCCTGAAGAAACAGCGCCACGCCGAACACCACCACCAGCAAACCCAGGGTGATCGACAACAGATCGTCCGGCACCTGGCGCAGGATGGCGAACTGGAACAATCCCACCACGAGGATGATCGGCAGCAGGTTGTGAAACGAGTGCCGCAGGATCAGCAGAAATTCCTTCAGCTGATTCAAGACATGCCATCCATACCGGCGAATGCGACGGCAAGCAAACCGCTCATTGAAAGCTCCTGCCCGGTAGCGTGGAAAGCCCAAGGATAAAGCCTGATCGGT
>CAYMHN010000637.1:0-2457 GCA_964390235.1 uncultured Candidatus Competibacteraceae bacterium | reverse complement strand
GGCCAGCGCGCGGGCATTGCCGCAGACCTCGTCGAGCAAGCGGTCGAGGTGCAGCTTGGTCGGCTCGGCCGGATCGTGCAAGGGATCGGTACGCGCCAGCAGCAGCAGATCATCGACCAGCCGACCCATCTGGGCGCTGAGTTCGGCGATGCGCCGCAACGCGGCGCGGTAATCCTCGCTGTCGTGATGCGCACCGCGCAGGGTGACTTCAGCTTCGCCGCGCAGCGCGGTCAGCGGGGTGCGCAGTTCGTGGCTGATATCGGCGAAGAACCGGCGGCGCGCCTGATCCAGTCCCCGCAGGGTCTGGTTGGCCCGGTGCAGTTCCGCGGTACGTTCGGCGACCTTGCGTTCCAGTTCATCCCGGGCGTGCAGTTGAATGCGGCGGTTACGTTCCAGTTCGGCGCCCATGTGATTGAACCCATCCGCCAATCGGGCCAGTTCGACCGGGCCGCTAACCTTGATCCGGTGCTCCAGCATACCGGATGCCAACTGTTCGGTGCCATCCAGCAGGCTATCGATGGGTCGCTGGATGCTGCGCCACAGCCCGAAGCCGATCAGCCCCGCCAGCAGCAGCGCCCCCAGTGCCAGCAGACTGGCGCTCAGCGCCAGGCGCCGGGTCAGCTGGCGGCTGTACTGCTCGACATTTTCCACCTCGGCCCGTTCGTCGGCGATGGCGAGATCGATCAGCCGCCGGAAATCGCTGCTCATGCGATCCTCCAGCAGATGCAGCAATACCTGCCAGCTACGGGGTGCCAAGCCATAATTCGGCAGTTGCGCGAGGCTTAAGAAGATCTCCACGATATCGTCGATGACCTCGCGCAGCTCGTCCAGGTCTTCGATCTCCTGCTGTTGCTCGGCACGATCGTCCGCATCGAGCGCGAACGCGACCTCCCGCCAACCCAGGCGCTCGATTTCATCCAGGTAGGCGTGCAAGCGCTCCGGCAGGGTGCGGATCGACTCCGATATGGCTTCCCGTCCCAGCGCGTTCGACAGATTGAGCTGCTGAAACGAGCGTTGCGCTTCCAGGGCGAGACTCAGGTAGGCGGTCAGTTGAGCCTGAGCCAGCTGGCTGCGATACAAATAGGCATCGGCCTGACGGCTACCCTGGATCAGCAGCGCCGCCAGCAGCAGAATGATCAGCAACAGCGTACCGAGGGCGGCAATCAGGCGCCCGCGCAGGGTTATGGCGTACACTGGTATCGATACATTAAAACTATATTAAAAAGCGTCCTAAAACTTTCAATCCATCCGATCCATTGCATATCATGCAATGCGCTGCACCCTTTCACAATTATCCTGGTGACACCCGAAGGAGCAATCCATGATATCCAAGCCACTGATGATTCTCGCCGCCCTGGCACTATGCTGGACGGTTACCGCCCAAGCCCAGCGGATACCGACCCCGGTCGAACGTCCCGAGCGGCTACCCGAGCTGGTGCTGGGCTCGGACGATGACATCAACTACATGTCGCAGACCGAATACCAGCTGAAACTGGGTCAGGCCTACCGCCTCGAGGTTACCAACGCCGGCTACGGGGAGGTCCAGTTCCGCGCACCCGATCTGGTGCGTCGGGCCTGGATCCGCAAGGTACAGGTCGGCCCGCTGGAAATCCAGACCAGCTTTTTCCACGGACTGGAGTTCGACGACCGCGGCACCATCGAGTTCTTCTTCACCCCCGCCTGGGTCGGCGAATTCGACTTCTTCGTCGAGCCCTACCCCGATACCATGCGCGGCCGCTTCATCGTGACGACCGACGACTAATCCTAGACCCCTTTCCCGATCGGGAGAAGGGTTCGAGTTGAGGGGTAATACCATGTGCATATCCGCAACCACCGTGCGACGGCTATGCGCCGTGGCCGGCTTGCTGTTGCTGCTCGGGTCGAGCTTGGCAAGCGCCGACGATACCCAAGTGATCACCATCGGCTATCTGGGATTGGAGCGGGATCCCGCCTGGGAACCCGTATCCCTGCTCGACACCGCCCTGGATGACGACGGCGTGCAGGGCGCGCGCATGGCGATCCGCGACAACAACGCCACCGGTCGGTTCATGAACCAGAACTTCGAACTGGCCGAGGTGATACTGCGCCGTGATGGAGATGTGGGCGCTGGCCTTGAACAGCTGCTCGAACAGGGTGCCGGGTGGATCGTCAGTGCCCTGCCCAAGGACCGGCTGCTGGCACTCCTGGACCACCCGGCGGCGCAGGATCTGGTGGTATTCAATGCCCTGGCCCCGGACGATGATCTCCGCGGCGAAGCCTGTCGCGCCAATCTGTTCCACTCCACGCCGAGCCGGCGGATGCTGGGCGATGCCCTGGCGCAGTTTCTCAGCTTCAAGCGCTGGAACCGCTGGGCCCTGGTTTACGGCAACACCGACGAAGACCGCTTGCGGGCCGAGGCCTTGCGTGACTCCGCCCGGCGCTTCGGACATACCGTGGTCGGCGACAGGATGTGGCCGC
>CAYMHN010000636.1:0-2458 GCA_964390235.1 uncultured Candidatus Competibacteraceae bacterium | reverse complement strand
CGCCACCGGTCCCGGCCGGCCGCTGGTGGCCACGGCGAAGGCGCGGCGCAGCAGCTCGGGAATCCGCTCGATCATCTCGATGCGGAGCAGTTCCTTGCAGGCCGGGCGCAGGATCTCGCTCTGACAGGTCTCCTGGGTCAGGTTCTTGCCGGCATGGCCGCGATGGCTGTCGCCGACCAATACCACCAGCGGCGAGCCGGCGTTCAGCGCCTCGACCAGGCCGGTGAGCAGATTGGTCGCCCCCGGTCCCAGGGTGGCGTCGCACACCCCGACCCGGCCGCTGACCTTGGCATAGGCGTCGGCGGCGAACACCCCGCAGCGCTCGTCGTTGATCAGATGATGGCGCAGCCCCAGTCGGCGGGCGGCGTCGTAGAATGGCAATAGCTGGAAGCCGCCCATGCCGAACACGGGGCCGACCTCGAAAGCCTGTAACATGCGGGCCAGAGCCTCGCCGCCGATCATGGCGTTGGTGGGCATCGTCATTTCGATTATCGTCGTATCATTGCGGGATGGCGAGCATGATAGGCAGTGCCGTCGGCAGACGCAAAATGCTGTGGAGGGTAGCGCAATGCACGATCCGAAAACCCCGCTGGACCTGGGCATCGACCATCCGCTGGTGACGGTGCGGGACCATGCGGAAACCGTCCGCCGCTACCAGCAGCTCGGCTTTTACACCTCGCCCCCCAGTTATCACCCCTGGGGCACGATGACCTCGATGGTGATGTTTCCGCGCAACTTCATCGAGTTGATCGGCGTGGCCGACGCGTCGAAGTTCGGCACCGGCGCGGTGGACGGCTTTTGTTTCGGCGAGTTTCTGGGCGGGTTTCTGGAACGCGAGCAAGGCGTCTCGCTGATTGCCCTGCACAGCAAGAACCGGGACGCCGACGTGGCGACGATCACCGCGCGCGGCCTGCCCTGCCGGGCCAGTATCGACTTCCGCCGGCCCATGGTACTGCCCGATGGCACGCCGGACGTAGCGGTGGTCTCGCTGGGGATCTTCGTGGACGAGTCCTTGCCGGAGGCCTCGCATTTCATCTGCCAGCAGCACAAGCCGCAACTGATCTGGGTGCCGGGCTGGCAGAACCACCCCAATAGCGCCTGCGGCGTCGCCGAGGTCACCTATCTGGCGACCGACCCCGGACCGCTGCTCGCCCGACTGCATGCTTTCTACGGCAGCAACGCAATAGCGTCGGACCCGGCGGGCCTGGTCGTCGCCACTCCCCGTGGCCGGTTCCGGATCATGGACCAGGCTGCCGCCGACGAGCGCTTCGCCGGGGTCGATCTGCCCCGCTTCACCACCCCGCGCCCCCACGCCGTGGCGATCACCGTTGAGGTAGCGGACCTCGCCGTGGTGCACGACCTGCTGGGCCGACAAGGCGCGGGATTCGCCGAAAGTCCACGCGGCAGCCTGCTGGTCGGCCCCGAGGACTGCGGGAATGTGATTCTGGAGTTTGTCACCACACCGCCTGCCGCGCAGCCTCGGTGAAATAGCGCAGCCGGTACAGCCGCCAGGGTGTGTCCAGGCTCTCCCGACAGAACCCGTAGCGGAAGGTGTCGGGCAGGGCGGGCAGGTCGTAGCGCAGGTCGGTGAACCAGATGCAGGTCTCCCCGTCCGCTTCGTCGATGCGGGACAGGGCCGGATGGACGGCGAAGCGGCGAAACGGCTCGAAATCCGGATGCCGCCAGAGCGCTTCCACCTGTTCGCGCAGGTCCTCCCGCTCGCCGAAGCGGTGGCGGCGTTCCCAGACCAGCGCCTGTGGCGGCCGGTAGGCGGCCGCGACCGCGCGCAGCCAGCGCAGGCCGATGACATCGGGCACCGGCGGCGAATGCCCCGCCAGATTGACATGGCTCTGGTGCAACCACGGCCCCTCGCGGACGATGAGCTTCCAGTTGAAGGGCGAAAACGGCTGCGGCAGCGCGGCCACCGTGTCCTCCGCCATGCCTTGTTCGCGGGCGAATTCGCGACCCAGCTCCAGTGCCTCTTGCCGCAGCAGCGCCTGCCAACCCACGTAGAGACACAAGGCGATCAGACCGAGTCCGGCGATCCAACGGCGGTCGACCCACAAGCTCAGACCCAGCCCCAGGATGATCAGGCCGGTGAACAGCGGGTCGATGACGAAAGTGGTGTCGAGACTGAGCCGCCAGTCGGACAGGGGATCGAGAATCCGGGTGCCGTAGGCCGTGATCGCATCGGATGCGATATGCGAAGCCAACGCCAGGGCGCAGACCACTGTCGCTTCGAGGAAAACCCCTCGTCGTCGGATCATGGCGACGAAGATACCGCTCAGCAGCAAGGCCCAAAGCGGCAGCAGCACCAGGGAATGGGTCGGCCCCTGATGCCAGTCCGCCAGAAACACCAGGGGATTGAACGGAAAGGCCAGAAAATCCAGGTCCGGAAACGCCGCCGCCGCGGCGCCAAGCGACAGGCGCTCTCGGATGCTCAGTCGACCGCGGGCCG
>CAYMHN010000635.1:0-2464 GCA_964390235.1 uncultured Candidatus Competibacteraceae bacterium | reverse complement strand
GCCGAGTTCAAGGCGCCCGGGGTCGTCCACCGCCAGCCCGTCGTGGAGCCGATGCAGACGGGGCTGAAGGCGATCGACTCGATGATCCCGATCGGCCGCGGGCAGCGCGAGCTGATCATCGGAGACCGCCAGACCGGGAAGACCGCGATCACCCTGGACACGATCATCAACAACCGCGACAAGGACCTGATCTGCATCTACGTGGCGATCGGGCAGCGGATGTCGACCGTGGTCCAGTTCATGGAGACGCTGGAGCAGCACGGGGCGATGGAGAACTCGATCATCGTCGCCGCGCCCGCCAACGAGGCGGCGCCGATCAAGTTCATGGCGCCGTACGCCGGCTGCGCGATCGGCGAGCACTACCTCTACAACGGCAAGCACGCCCTGTGCGTGTACGACGACCTCACCAAGCACGCCTACGCCTACCGGCAGATGTCGCTGCTGCTGCGCCGCCCGCCCGGCCGCGAGGCCTATCCGGGCGACGTGTTCTATCTGCACTCGCGGCTGCTGGAACGAGCCTCGCGGATCAATGCCGCCGAGGTCGAACGGCTTACCGACGGCAAGGTCAAGGACCGGACCGGCTCGCTGACCGCCCTGCCGATCATCGAGACCCAAGCCGGTGACGTGTCCGCCTTCGTGCCCACCAACGTGATCTCGATCACCGACGGCCAGATCTTCCTGGAAACCGACCTGTTCAACGCCGGTATACGTCCGGCCATGAACGCCGGTATCTCGGTGTCGCGGGTCGGTGGCGCGGCGCAGACGCCGATCATGAAGAAGCTCTCCGGCGGCATCCGGATTGCCCTGGCCCAGTACCGGGAACTGGCGGCTTTCGCCCAGTTCGCCTCCGATCTGGACGAGGCGACCCGCAAGCAGTTGGAACGCGGTCAGCGCGTCACCGAACTGATGAAGCAGAGTCAGTACGCGCCGCTCAGCGTGGCCGAAATGTCGCTGGCGCTGTACGCCGTGGACCGTGGCTATCTGGATGACGTTGAGGTCAATCGCATCGGCAGCTTCGAGTCGGCGCTGTACGGCCACATGAAAAGCCAGCACAAGGAGTTGATGGACAAGATCAATACCATCGGCGAGTGGAACAGCGATATCGAGTCGGCTTTCAAGCAGGCGATCGAAGACTTCAAAGCCAATCAGGCCTGGTAAGCGGAGTATCCCATGGCTGTCGGCAAAGAGATCCGCACCAAGATCAAGAGTATCCAGAATACTCAGAAGATCACCAAGGCCATGGAGATGGTCGCCGCCAGCAAGCTGCGCAAGACGCAGGAACGGATGGCGGCGGCCCGACCCTATGCCGATAAGATCCGCAACGTCATTTCGCATCTCTCGTATGCGAACACCGAGTACCGGCATCCGTTCCTGCTGGAACGCCCGATCAAGCGCGTCGGTTATATCGTCGTTTCCACCGATCGCGGCCTGTGCGGTGGACTGAACACCAACATGTTCCGGGCCCTGATCCTGCACCTGCGCCAACAGCGCGACCACGGCCATGAGGTCGATGTATCCGTGATCGGCAACAAGGCATTGAGCTTTTTCCGTCGCATGGGCGGCAATATGGTCGCCCAGACCACCCACCTGGGCGATATCCCCAGCGTGGACGATCTGATCGGGCCGGTGCAGGTGATGATTCAGGCCTACACCGAGCAGCGCATCGACCAGCTGTTCCTGGTCTACAGCGAACTGATCAACACCATGACCCAGCGGCCGACCATCCAGCAGTTGCTGCCGGTGGCCGCCTTCGAGGAAGAGGAGATGCCGAAGAAGGTCTCCTGGGACTACATCTACGAGCCCGAGGCCCAGACGATCCTCGACCGCCTGCTGGAGCGCTATATCGAGTCCCGGGTCTATCGCGGCGTGGTCGAGAACATCGCCTGCGAGATGGCGGCCCGCATGATCGCCATGAAAAACGCCACCGACAATGCCGGCAATCTGATCGATGAGCTGCAACTGGTCTACAACAAGACCCGGCAGGCGGCGATCACCCGGGAAATCTCCGAGATCGTCGGCGGCGCCGCAGCCGTCTGATCAGCTCATGGCTGTCAGCTTCAAGTCAAGAGGATAGGTTCACAATGAGTGCTGGAAAAATCGTACAAATCATCGGCGCCGTCATCGACGTGGAATTCCCGCGCGACAAGGTGCCCAAAGTCTATGACGCGCTCAGCGTCGAAAGCCGGGAGCTGACCCTGGAAGTTCAGCAACAGCTCGGCGACGGCATCGTGCGGACCATCGCCATGGGTTCATCCGACGGGGTCAAGCGCGGCATCGAGGTCACCAACACCGGTGCCCCGATCTCGGTACCGGTGGGTACCGGCACCCTGGGTCGCATCATGGATGTGTTGGGTCGGCCGATCGACCATCAGGGCGATGTGGTGACCGACGAGCGGTGGGGCATCCATCGTAAGGCGCCCTCCTTCGAGGACCAGTCCGGAGCCACCGAGCTGCTGGAAACCGG
>CAYMHN010000634.1:0-2465 GCA_964390235.1 uncultured Candidatus Competibacteraceae bacterium | reverse complement strand
CCGATGATAGTGTGGGGCCTCCCCATGCGAAAGTAGGTCATCGCCAGGCGCCTATCACTACGAAGCCCGTCTCCCCGCGAGACGGGTTTTGTGCTTTCAGTCCGGCTCGTAGGCCAGCACCGGCGCCAGCCAGCGCTCGGCTTCACTGACCGACCAGCCCTTGCGTTCGGCATAGTCGGCAAGCTGGTCGCGGCCGATCTTGCCGATACCGAAATAACGTGCCTCGGGGTGGCTGATATACCAGCCCGAGACTGCGGCGGTCGGCAACATGGCGAACGATTCGGTGAGTGTGATACCGGCGTTGCGCTCGACTTCCAGCAGCTGCCAAAGCGTGGTTTTCTCGGTGTGATCCGGACACGCCGGATAGCCGGGCGCCGGCCGGATACCCCGGTAGCGCTCCGCGATCAGATCCTCGTTGTCCAGGGTCTCATCGGTCGCGTAACCCCAGAACTCCCGGCGCACCCGCTCATGCAGCCGTTCGGCGAAAGCCTCGGCCAGCCGATCGGCCAGCGCTTTCAGCATGATGGCGGAGTAGTCGTCATGGTCGCGCTCGAACTCGGCGAGCCTGCGCTCGATGCCGATGCCGGCGGTGACCGCGAAGCCGCCGATGAAATCCGCGATTCCCGGAGGGGCGACAAAATCGGCCAGACACTGGTTCGGTCTGCCGTTCGGCCGACGGCTCTGCTGGCGCAGGTGGTGCAGGGTGACCAAAGTCTCGCGCCGGTCCGTACCAGTGTACAACGCGATATCGTCCTCGCCGGTTCGGTTGGCCGGGAAAAAGCCGAATACCGCACGCGCCCGCAGCCAGCGCTCGGCGACGATCCGTTCCAGCATGGCGCGGGCGTCGTCGAAGAGCTGCCGGGCCTGCTCGCCGATGACCTCGTCGTCGAGGATCCGCGGAAACCGGCCGTGCAGTTCCCAGGTGACGAAGAACGGGGTCCAGTCGATGCGTTCGACCAGTTCCTTCAGCGGGTAGTCATCCAGTACGTGAATGCCAGGGAATGAAGGCTCGGGCGGAGTGTGGGTCTGCCAATCGAGTTGTGGCCGATTGGCACGCGCCTCGGCGATGGCCAGATTGTCGCTGCGGCCCTGGCGGCCGGCATGCTGTTTGCGCTTGCGCTGATAGTCGACTGCCACCTCGGCGAGAAAGTCCGGTCGCTGGCCGCCGGTCAGCTTCTGGGCCACGCCGACCGCGCGCGAGGCGTCCTTGACGTAGACCACGCCGTGTTCATACTGCGGCGCAATCCTGACTGCGGTATGGATTACCGAAGTGGTCGCCCCACCGATCAGCAGTGGCCGTTCGAACTTCTGGCGCTGCATCTCCTTGGCGACATGGACCATCTCGTCCAGTGAGGGGGTGATCAATCCGGACAGGCCGATGAGGTCGGCGTCATGCGCCTTGGCGGTGTCGAGGATCTTCTGGGCCGGCACCATCACGCCCAGGTCGATCACCTCGAAGTTATTGCATTGCAGAACGACGCCGACGATGTTCTTGCCAATATCGTGCACATCGCCCTTGACCGTCGCCATGACGATGGTGCCGTTCTTGCGCTGGATGCCGGATTCGGCTTGCCCTGCCTCGATATACGGCACCAGGTGGGCGACAGCCTTCTTCATCACCCGCGCCGACTTGACCACCTGGGGCAGGAACATCTTGCCCTCACCGAACAGATCACCGACCACGTTCATGCCGTCCATCAGCGGGCCTTCGATCACGTCCAGTGGCTTGCCGGCCGCCAGCCGGGCCTCTTCGGTGTCCTGGACCACGTATTCGTCGATGCCCTTGACCAGTGCGTGCTCCAGCCGCCTGCTCACCGGCCAGTCGCGCCAAGCCAGATCCTCCTTGCGCTCGACGCTACCGCCTTCGCCCTTGTAGCGCTCGGCGATCTCCAGCAAGCGTTCGGTGGCGTCCACGCGGCGGTTCAGTATCACGTCCTCGACCCGCTCGCGCAGCTCGGCCGGGATTTCCTCATAGATATCCAGCTGACCGGCGTTGACGATGGCCATGTCCAATCCGGCGTGGATCGCATGGTACAGGAACACCGAGTGCATGGCCCGGCGCACCGCCTCGTTGCCGCGAAACGAGAACGACACATTGCTCAGACCGCCCGAGGTCAGGGTGTGCGGAAGTTGTTGCTTGATGCCACGCACCGCCTTGATGAAATCCACCGCGTAGTTGTCGTGTTCCTCGATGCCGGTGGCGATGGCGAAGATATTGGCGTCGAAGATGATGTCCTCGGCCGGAAAACCGACTTTTTCGGTCAGTATCCGGTACGCTCGCGCGCAGATGTCGATCTTGCGGCGCAAGGTGTCGGCCTGACCTTGCTCGTCGAAGGCCATCACCACCACCGCCGCGCCATAGCGGCGCACCAGTCGGGTCTGCGCGATGAAGGCTTCCTCTCCCTCCTTGAGGCTGATCGAGTTGACGACCGATTTGCCCTGCACGCATTTCAGCCCGGCCTCGA
>CAYMHN010000633.1:0-2466 GCA_964390235.1 uncultured Candidatus Competibacteraceae bacterium | reverse complement strand
CGGTCCGGAGCGCGGCTTTCTGGTGATCACCCACTACCAGCGCCTGCTGGACTACATCGTGCCCGACGTGGTGCATGTGCTGATCGGTGGGCGTATCATCAAGTCCGGCGGCAAGGAACTGGCCCTGGAGTTGGAGCAGGAAGGCTACGCGCTGTATCACGAACAGGCCGCGCAGGACGCGGCAGCGCGGGCCTGAGGAGGCAGCATGGCCGAACCCGCCACCTTGTTACAGCAACCCTATCGCGACGAACTGGAGCGTCTGAGCGCTGCCCGGTCCGAACCGGCGTTCGTGACCCGGCTGCGTCGCTCCGGCCTGGACCGTGTCCAGCAGCTGGGTTTGCCGCATCGTAAGCTGGAGTCCTGGCGTTTCACCGATCTGAGCGATTTCACCGCCCGGCACTTCGCCCGCGCTGATGGCGCGCTGCCGGTCGACGCCGGCCTGTTGCCGCAGCCGCTGACCGAAGGCGCGCGGCTGGTGTTCATCAACGGTTATTTCAGCCGTGCCCTGTCGACACTGCCGGTAGCGGTCGATGGCATCACGGTCCGCACCCTGCAAGAGGCGATCGAACAGCGGTCGGAGCGGCTGGAGGCGTGGCTGGGCAATGCCCCAGCGCAGCCGGACTACGTGTTCGGCTCGCTCAACGATGCCTTGTTCGAGGACGGTGCCTTCATCCATCTGATGGCTGGACGACGTCCAGCAGAGCCGGTCGAACTGCTGTTCTACAGCAGCGGCGACCATGTCGCCGGCTATCCACGCAATCTGATCGTGCTGGAGCCGACCGCCGAGCTGGACCTGATCGAGCGGCACTGCGGTAGCGGCAGCTATTGCAGCGCACCACAGACCGAGATTGTGCTGGAGCCGGGCGCGGTATGCCGGTATCACAAGCTGCAACAGGAAGCCGCCGACGGCTGGCACCTGGGCAGTCTGCGCGTGGCCCTAGCCCGTGACAGCCAGTTCCAGGCCCACGGATTCAATCTCGGCGGCCGGCTTAATCGCACCGAAATCGATGCCCGTCTGGACGGCGAGGGCGCCGACTGCGGCCTGTACGGTTTGTCGCTGGTCGAGGACGGCGAACTGGCCGATTACCATGTCCGGGTCGAGCACGCGCGGCCGCATGGCAACAGCCGCCAGCGCTTCAAGAGCGTACTCAACGGCAAGTCGCGAGCGGTGTTCGACGGACTGATCAAGGTGATCCAACAGGCCCAGAAGACCGACGCCAGCCAGGACAGCCGCAATTTGCTGCTGTCGCGCCAGGCGCTGGCCAATACCAATCCGCGGCTGGAGATCCTGGCCAACGACGTCAAGTGCGCGCATGGCTCCACAGTCGGGTTTCTCGACCCCGGAGCGCTGTTCTACCTGCGTAGCCGTGGTATTGCCGAGGCTAAAGCCCGGGCCATGCTGGTGTTCGCCTTCGCCAATGAGCAGCTTGAACACGTGTCCCTGCCAATGCTGGGCGATGAACTCGAGGCTGTGCTGATGCAGCGTTACTACCCCGACCCGGCCTGGAAGATATGACCATGAGTGCACTGCACGCGCTATCCGAATCCACCGGCTCCGATCCGGGTGAACGCTTGCGCGCCGAGTTCCCGATTCTGCGCCGGACGGTACACGGCAAGCCGCTCATCTACCTGGACAACGCGGCGTCCTGCCAGAAACCGCAGGCGGTCATCGATGCGATTACCGATTGCTACAGCCGCTACTATGCCAATGTGCATCGCGGCGTGCATCAGCTGTCGGAGCAGGCCACGGCCGCTTACGAGGGGTCGCGCGAAACCGTGCGCCGGTTCATCAATGCCCGCTCGACCCGGGAGATCATCTTCACCCGGGGCACTACCGAGGCGATCAATCTGGTCGCCTTCAGTTACGGTCGCGAGCGAATCGGTTCCGATGACGAAATCCTGATCAGCGCCATCGAGCATCACTCCAATATCGTGCCCTGGCAGCTGCTATGTCGGCACACCGGCGCCCGGCTGCGGGTGATTCCGGTCGACGAGCGCGGCGAACTCGATCTCGACGCCTATGCCGACCTGCTCAACGAACGCACCCGACTGGTGGCCCTGGTCCATGTGTCCAATGCCCTGGGTACCATCAACCCGGTGCACTCGATGGTCGAACAGGCCGATCAACGCGGCGTTCCGGTGCTGCTGGTACGCGCCTAAAACGATCATCTGACAAAATCGGACCGATGGAGCCGCTTTCCGTCGGCCAGGTCCTCGCTTCCGCCGCCCTCGTAATCGTGGCGGTGCTGGTCTTTCTGCTGCTCTTCGAGCCGGGCCTGCCTTACCGCGTGCGCCCGCCGACGGCGCGCCTCGATTCAGGGCAATACGTGAATTACCTGAGCGCCCTGGTGAACGCGCGCCTGTTCGCCGCGGGCGAGATCGAGGTGCTCTCGAGCGGCGCCGCGACCTTCGGCGCCGAGCTCGAAGCGATTCGCGGCGCGCAGCGCAGCATCAACCTCGAGGCCT
>CAYMHN010000632.1:0-2467 GCA_964390235.1 uncultured Candidatus Competibacteraceae bacterium | reverse complement strand
CGAGTCCTGGTATGTTCCCGGCATGGGCCTGGTCGCCGGGGTGGGGGTGATCATGGCCGTGGGTCTGCTGACCCGGATCTGGCTGTTCCAGCGGATCTTCGATCTCAGCGAGGCGCTGCTGGATCGGCTGCCCCTGGTCAAGTCGGTCTATCGGGCGATCAAGGATTTTGTCGATTATTTCAGCGCCGGCGATGCCGCTAACCAGAAAAAGGTCGTCAAGGTGAATCATCCCGATTTGCCGGTAGGCCTGTTGGGTTTCGTCACCCGCGAGGATTTCGATGAACTGCCGTTCGGCAAACCCGGCGAAGTCATGGTGTACATGCCCATGAGCTATCAGATCGGCGGTTATACCCTGATTCTGCCGCGTGACTGGCTGGAGCCGCTGGACATGCGCTTCGAGGATGCGATGCGCCTGATCATCACCGCCGGGGTCAGCCGACGGGCACCGGATTGAGACCACCACCGATGAGCCCGGTGGTCCTCCGGGCGATGCTGCTGATGCTGTTCTCGACCCTGGTACTGTCGGCCATGCATGGTCTGGTTCGGCATCTGGGTCAGCAATTGCACCCCTTCGAGATCGCGTTCTTTCGCAATCTGTTTGGTCTGCTGGTCATCCTGCCCCTGCTGATCCGCCATGGGCGGCAAAGCTTTGCCACGAGTCAGCCGGGTCTGCAACTGCTGCGGGGTCTGAGCAGTATCGTCGCCATGCTGGGCTGGTTCTACGGTCTCAGCCTGGTACCGATCGCCGAGGCCACGGCCTTGAGTTTCTCCTCGGCCATCTTCGCTTCCCTGGGCGCGGTGCTGATCCTGGGTGAAACCATGCGCTTGCGGCGCTGGACCGCGGTGGTGGTCGGATTCATCGGTACCCTGATCATCCTGCGGCCGGGTTTCGCCGAAGTCGGTCCCGGGGTCTGGTGGATCCTGCTCTCCTCGGTTTGCTGGGGCATCAGCATCGTGATCGTCAAGCGACTGGGTCGCACCGACAGCGCCCTGTCCATCGTCACCTGGATGTCGGTGATGCTGACCATTTATTCGCTGCCACCGGCGCTGTGGGTCTGGCAGCAGCCGACGCTGCTCCAGCTCGGCCTGCTGCTGCTGATCGGAACCCTGGCCAGCGCCGGACATCTGGCCATGGTCAGCGCCCTCAAGCTGGTCGATGCCAGCTCGTTGACCCCGCTGGACTACACGCGCCTGATCTGGGCCAGCCTGATCGGTTATCTGGCCTTTGGCGAGCTGCCGGACCTCTGGACCTGGGTCGGCGGCAGCCTGATCTTCGCCAGCGCGACCTATATCACGCTGCGCGAAGCCCGCTTGCGCAGAGACCCGTGTTAGCTCAGCTCCAGGGGCCGGCCAGTGCCGACCCGGACAGGGCCAGACAGCCAGGCAGTCGCACCTTGTTGCTGTCCCGGTAGCTGAGCAGGGGGGTAAGACCCAGACCGAGCAGCAGGCCGGCCACGCGTTCGCTGAGCAGGACCTCGGCGCAGGGTTGCAGGCGGGTTTCGCCGGCCTCGCTGTAGTGCCAGGCCGGCAGATCCTCCAGGTCGGTCGCCCGGCCCGGCGCGAACTCCCAGCCATCCTCCACAAAGCCCTGACTCAGCGCCAGGGTGGTGCCCAGGGCCGGGTTGGCCCACAGCAATTGCTCCAGACCGTGGCCGGGGGGCAGCTCCTCGAACGTGAAACTGCTGATCGGATCGCTGCGCTTGCCATAGGGTTGTCGGAGCAGCAGGCGAGGCAAGCACAGGTTGATGCGCTCGGCGACCGCGCTGCGTCGCAAGGCCTGCCAGCGGGTTTCGAGTTCGGCTGGCAGCGCCTGCCAGGAATCGGGATCGCTGAGTACGGTCGCGTTCCGGCACCCGGCCAGACCGGGGTCGGCGGCGGCCAGCAGAGCGGCCCCCGCGCCGGTGGCGATGACACCCAGTGCGGCCAGCAATTGCACGTCGGATTCCGTGGCCCGGATCGGATGCAGGCAGCTCAGCAAGGCCCAGCGACCCTGGTCGGGTGCCGCCGAGCCGGTCTCGAACAGCAGGCGGTACAGCGTGCTACCACGAATATCACCACCAGCCGCGAGCAGATCGGATTCCAGTTCGGCCCGGCTGACGGGCAGCACGTGGAGCTGCAACTCGGGAGTGTCCGGCAACTCACCGAGTAACCACCACAAACCCCGCCAGTTGGCTTCCAGTGTTTGAAAGTCGGGTTGATGCAGTCGGGCGCGCAACTGCTCGGTCAAGAGTTGCTCGACCGCTTGCAGATAAGGTTCGCTATTGCTTGAAGAGACCACATGGGGTTGCACGAGCTCGTGCAGCAGTCGGTCCAACCCCCCCGGCAGAGCCGGTTTCGACTGGAGCGGCCTGCCACCCAACAGCCGCTCCAGATCGGAACCGGGCTCCTCGGGTTCGGCCGCGGGCGCGCTGGGTGCCGCTTGATCCGTCGCTAGTTCGGCGATCGCTCCGGCGTCGATCCGCTCGCG
>CAYMHN010000631.1:0-2484 GCA_964390235.1 uncultured Candidatus Competibacteraceae bacterium | reverse complement strand
GGGTATTGAATACCACGGTGACCGGGCCGGCCGACTGGCTGCTGGCCGGGTCGGCGCCGGCGCCGAAGTTCCAGTTGAAGACCAGATTGGCATCCGGGTTGTCGCTGCTGGCGAGGGCGTTGAAGGTGACCGGCGTGTCGAGATCGACCGTCAGCGGGCCGCCGGGTTCGGTAATGATCACCACGGGAGTGAACTGGGGCGGTGTCGGGCCACTCTCGTCGTCGATGATGGTGACGGTATCGACATTGCCGTCCAGGGCGGTAACCGAACCATCGGGACTGGAATAGACGATGCTGAAGGTGCGGTTGCCATCGGCTATGTCGTTGTCGATGATCGGGATGGTGATGGTCCGCGGGGATACGTCATCTTCCGCCCAGGTCAGGCTGCCGCTGGTGGCGACATAATCACGCCCGGCTATCGCCGAACCATCCCGGGTCGTGTAGTTGAGCGTGCACAGCGGACGCAGGCAGGGGGATACCAGGTCGATGCGCAGGTTGAAGCTGCCCTGGTCTTCCCGGACGGTGAAGTCGATCTTCCCGCTCGGTCGGGACACCGTGGCTTCGGTCGCCCACGCTGGCGGCGCAAGCAGCAGCAAAAGCAGAGCCGACAGATACCACATCACGAATGCGGGCAGCTTGCGGTTGGCCATTGGTGTCTCCCCGTTAGGCGCGATCGATAGGTGGATACAACCACCCTGCATGCACTGAGTTAATTGTTCGTGACCATGTGTAAATCTAGCACGGTTTTACGCGAAAACAACTCCACTAAGCCACAAAGCTCCGGGAACCAGGGATATCCCTATCCCTGATTCCTTCGCCAAGACCTGACAGCGCGATGGTCCGGCGTTTTCGTCAGCTGCTGGATCGGGGTTTCAGAATTCGAACCTCACCCCGGCGTTGATCGAGTAATGGCTCAGATTGTCGTAGCCGAGGATACGCTGATAGTTGACGAAGCCAGCAGTGCCTTGGGTGAACTGGGCCGAGACGCCGAGACCGAGGTTGTAGTAGTTGTGGTCCCGATTATCCACCGGCAGGCTGAAGGTGGTGTCGCTCCGATCATCGAGGAAGCGGCCGGTGACCGGGTCGTCGCTGCCTTCGAACTCGTGGATCCATTCGATCCCGGCAAAGGGCAGCAGAATGCCCCAGGACTGGCTCAGGGCATAGGTCGCCTGCACGCCCAGGCTGGAGGTGAACGAGGTGAAGCGCTGGTCGTCGATCTCCACCGCCCAGCCGGCACCGGGTGCGCCGGGGTCGTCGCGTTGCTCGCGATAACCGTCGATATCGGCACGGATATATTGCAGCCGGGCGGTCGGGATCAGGGTCAGTGCGTCGCGGCGGAACTCGTAGCCGGCGTTCAGCGCCACACCGAAGTGGCGACCGTCGAAGTCGGCATTGAAGGTCTGATGGACCGGTGCCTGGGTCGGCAGGGTAAAGTCCAGAGTACGCCCCTGATTATAATCGCCACGCCCATAGGTCAGGCTGCCGTCGAGGAAGAAACTCTCGGTGCGGTACCAGGTGCCGTAGAAGGTGGCCGAGTAGCCGTCGCTGTCCAGATCGCCGCGGCCGCCGTCGATGTCGGTCTTGGTGCGCGAATAGCCCAATGCCCCGCCCAGGATCAGATCGTCGCGCAGCCGGTAGTCGACGCCCAGCGTCAGGCCGTGGATGCGGTAGTCGAAGCCTTCGACATTGTCGGTGCGGTCGCGTTCGCCGCGGCTGATACGGCCGCTGACGAACACGCCCAGGCGACTGAAGCCGGGGTCGTCGGCGCTGGCCCCGCCACCCATGGCCTCCAGCAGGCTCTGCATCTGCCGTCCGGAGATCCGGGTGCCGCCGAGGTCCAGGTGCAGGCCGCCCAGTTCCAGGCCGGCAACCGTACCCAGACGCAAGGCCGCCAAGCGGCCGAAGATATTGATCATCTGGACGTCGACGCTGGTCAGCGCGGCATCGCGCGGCGCGCTGGTCTGGTCGGGGTTGATCAGCGCCAGCGCGGTACCGACCGCCGGATCGCCCGCGGCCGCGGCCGCGATCAGGGCATCGCAGTCGGCCTGCAACTGGGTGCCGGCCGCGCTGCCGCTGGGACAGACCGTGGCGATGGTTCGGATCAGGCTCTGCTGGCCGGTAGGGCCAGCGCTGAACGGGGTCAGCACCTCGATGCTCGCCTCGGTGGCTTCGCTCAGGGACTGCGCCACCTCCACGGTCAGCGTGATGGACTTGGACAGCCCGGTGGTCGGGTCGGTCACGATCAACGTCACCTGCTTTACGCCACTGCTGGTGAAGACCACGGTGGGGTTGATCGCGGTGCTGGTTGGCGGTTGGCCATCCTGGAAGCTCCAGCTGTAGAGCAGGGCGTTCGGGTCGGGGACGTCGATCTCGGCGCGGAACTGCACCGTGTCGTCGGCGCGCACCGGGTCGGTGGCGAGCACGATACGCGGATCGGGCAGCGCCAGCGCGGCGGGTAGCACGGTGATCCGGCGGCTGGCGGCGG
>CAYMHN010000630.1:0-2492 GCA_964390235.1 uncultured Candidatus Competibacteraceae bacterium | reverse complement strand
CAGCGCCTCCCGGACCGGCGGTGCGTCTGCTGTGGCTGATGCTGGCGGCCTGCGGCTCGGTGGTTCTGCTGGCGACGACCAATCAGATCTCCCAGGATGTGGCGCCGGTACCGCTGCTCTGGATACTGCCCTTGAGCCTGTATCTGCTGAGCTTCATCGCCTGCTTCGAGAGTGATCGCTGGTACCGGCGGCCGGTATGGGCCGTTCTGCTGGCGCTGACCCTGGCCGGGGCCTACCATGCCCTGGTCGTCGGTGTGTCCATGCCGTTGCTGCTGCAAATCGGTCTATATGCCGCCACGCTGTTCGCCTGCTGTATGGTCTGCCATGGTGAACTGGCGCTGCTGCGGCCCGCGCCCGCCCACCTGACCAGCTACTACCTGAGCATCGCCGCGGGCGGCGCGCTGGGCGGCGTCCTGGTCACCCTGGTCGCTCCCGCCCTGTTCAACAGCTATTGGGAGTATCCGGGAGCACTGCTGGCCACCTGCCTGCTGCTGATCATCACACCAGCCTACCAGCATGGCACGACCTGGTTGCGACGACCGGCCCTGCTGGCCCTGCCGCTGACCGTACTGGGCACCCTGCTGCTGCTGGAACTGACGCCGGCATTGACCGGCTTCAACAGCCGGGCCGAAGTGGTCTGGTCTTCGGCCCTGGCGGGGCAGCACTGGCAATTCCTCAGCCTGCTGCTGCTGGGTCTGGGGCTGCTGGGGCTCGGCTTCAGGCAGGCGCTCGTCGGTCGCATCGCCCTGCTGATCGCCCTGCTGGGCGTCAGCGGCTTCAGCGCCGCTCTGGTCCAGCAGACCCGGTATGAGCAAGGCAATGCGATTGCTCTGGCGCGCAACTTCTATGGCGTGCTCAGCGTCACCGAGCATTACCCGGATCATCCCTGGTTCAGTTCACGGGCCATGCATCATGGCCGCATCCGCCATGGCGACCAGTATCTGCACCCGCTGCGGCGGCTGGAGGCCACCGCCTATTACGGCCCGAACAGCGGCATCGCCCTGGGCTATCAGGCGCTGCACGACGAAGCCGAGCGGCATGCCCGGGAATCCCTGCACAGCGGGGTGCTCGGCCTCGGCACCGGCACCCTGGCCATCTATGGTCGGTCCGGTGATCGGTTCCGATTCTACGAGATCGACCCCGACGTCATCCGTTTTGCCCATGATTATTTCTACTACCTGGCCAGCACCCCCGCCGAGGTCGAGATCATCCTGGGCGATGCGCGGCTGTCGCTGGAGCATGAGCGCGACGCCGGCCTGGCGCATGAGTTCGATATGCTGGTGATGGACGCGTTCAGCGGCGATGCCATTCCCCTGCACCTGGTCACCCGCGAGGCGCTGGACAGTTATCTGCACCATCTGCGGCCAGGGGGCATACTGGCGTTGAATGTCACCAACCGCTACATCGATCTGGTGCCGCTGGTGGACGGACTGGCCGAGTCGGTCGGTCTGACCCCGCTGCTGTTCATCGATGACGGCGAGGGCGGCTTCGACTACAACGAATGGATGCTGCTGACCAACAATCCCGACCTGATCAAGCGGCTGTCGCCCTATACCAGAACGAGGCCGGACCAGCAACCGACCCTGCTGTTCACGGATGACTACAGCAATCTGCTCAAACTGCTCAGACGGGACTGAGCGACGGACTCAGCGATCCGGGCGACCGCGCAGACTGCCCAGCAACAGGGTCGCGGTCTGGGCGGCCTGGCGGGGTGGCGCCCCGTTCGGGGGCACCAGTCGGCCGGGCAGTTCGAGGTAATCGACGATCAGACCGCAGGCCGCGGGCCAGCCGCGGGCCAGTTCGACTCGATATCCCGACTCGGTCAATGCCGCGCACCACCAGCGCTGGCGCGGCGACAAGCGCCCCCGTTGGGATTTCATCTCGATGAACAGACCGGCATGTTCGGCTCGCGGTACCGGCAGCAGCAAATCGGGCACCCCGTCCTGGGCGCCTTCCGCCTTGAGCCGACCGGCGGTTCGGGTGCGCCGCAACCCGCCGTTCGGTATCGCCAGCAGCAGACCCACCTGCGGATAGGCGGTGCGGATCACCTCCCGCCAGGCGATCAAGGCCACCTGGTGTTCGTGCTCCTCATCGCGCGCCTGGCCGGGCGTCCGAGGCGGATCCGTGGCGCCGGTCTCGGCCCAGCTGGTCCAGGCCGCGCGGCGGACGCGCTGGCGTGAAGGCTTGCCGATCACACTTGCAAGACCATACCGTCATGCGCAACTTCCCAACCGGCCGCCTCGACCTCGGCCCGCTCCAGACTGTCCTCCAGCAGCATCGGGTTGGTGGTATTGATATGGATGAACACCTTGCGCCGCACCCCCAGGTCGCGAAACGCGGCCAGGGTGCCGTCCTCACCGGACACGCTCATATGCCCCATGCGCTGCCCGGTCTTGACCCCCACCCGGTCGCGGATCATCTCGTTGTCGCGGTACAGAGTACCGTCGAAAAACACCAGCGGGGCGCCGCGCAGGCGTTCGGCCAGTTCCTCG
>CAYMHN010000629.1:0-2492 GCA_964390235.1 uncultured Candidatus Competibacteraceae bacterium | reverse complement strand
GGCGCGGATCGTGGCCGGCCGGGCCCGGATGCGCTCGAACCAGGCTTGCAGCGTCGGGTAGTCGTTCAGGTCCTGGCCCTGGCGTTCGTGCGAGACGATCCAGGGGTAGCTGGCCAGGTCGGCGATGGAATACTCGCCGGCGATGTAGTCGCGGCCGCGTAGGTGCTTGTCCAGCACGGCGTACAGGCGCGCGGTCTCGTTGACGTAGCGGTCGATGGCGTAGGGCAGCTTGTCCGGCGCGTAATGGGCGAAATGATGGTTCTGACCGGCCAGCGGTCCGAGATTGCCCATCTGCCAGAACAGCCATTCCAGAGCCCGTGCGCGACCGCGAGGGTCCCGCGGGATGAACCGGCCGGTCTTGTCGGCCAGATACAGCAGGATGGCGCCGGACTCGAACACCGACAGCGGTTCGCCGCCAGCGGCCGGCGCGTGATCGACCAGGGCCGGGATCCGGTTGTTGGGCGAGATCCTCAGGAACGCCGGCTCGAACTGCTCGCCGCGACCGATGTTGACCGGCTGGATGGTGTAGTCCAGCCCGGCTTCCTCGGCGAACAGCAGGATCTTGTAGCCGTTCGGAGTGGTCCAGAAATAAATGTCGTACATGGGTTCTCCTGTCGGCGTGGTCGATCGCTCAGGCTTCGCCGCGGGCCGGATAGTTCCGCGCGAGGATCACGTCCAGCGACTTGAGCAGTTCGGCGAAATTGGGCCGGGCGAAGGGCATGGTCTGATAGACGGCCGCGTACAGCGTGCCGTCCGGACGGACCAGGAACAGCCCCGGCTCGCTGAACAGGGCCGGTTCCTCGACGCCGACCGAACTCTTGCCGATGCCGGCCGAGACATAAAGACCCCACTCGCGGGCCTTGTCGATGCTCAGCCCGTAACCCAGAGTCAGGCTCTTCAGCCCCCAGTCCGCGTGGCTCTGGCGGGCGCGTTCCTCGCTGTCGCTGCTCAGCGCCAGCACCTCGATGCCGCGCTGCTTGAACTCGTCCAGCTGGCGGTCCAGCTCGCGCAGGTACAGCTTGCACAGCGGGCAGTGCAGGCCGCGGTAGAACACCAGCAGGGTGAAGTTCTCCGGGCGCTGCTCGGACAGGGTCCAGTGCCCGCCCTGGAGGGTATCGACGCTCAGTTCGGGCACGGCTTGACGAGGTAGCAGATGCGACATCATGGTCTCCTTATTTAACCGATCGTTCAAGAATCAGGCAAACCCTGCGGATCGGAGGATCGGTTCAGCCCCAGGTATCGGCTACGACGCTGTCGTACCAGCCCTGGGTGTAGGTCGCTTCGCGCGAGCGGAAGGCATCGTCGACATCGGCCGGGCTGACCCCGCCGGCCCCCTCGACGCCCTTGATGCCGCCGTCCTGCAAGCGATAGACGGCACTCACCGAGATCGCGTAGCGCGGCGCGATCATGCTGTAGCAGGTGTTGGCGTAGGAGGGTTCCGGCAGGCTGCGGCCGTGCAGGGCGGCGACGATGCCGGCGGCGCAGACCTTGGCCTGGCTGTTGGCGGAAAAGCCCGACTTGGGCATTTCCCCGGCGATGCTGGCATCGCCCAGCACATGGACGCCGGCGTGGCGAGTGGATTCGAAGCTCAGCGGATCGACCGGGCACCAGCCCGACTCGTCGGCCAGATCGGCCTGTATGGCGATGGCGGCGGCCCGTTGCGGCGGGATGAAGTTGACCACATCGCCGCGATGCTCGGTGAAGCCGGCCTCGGTGAGCAGGGTACGGTTGGCCGCGTCCACCGCCTCGACCAGACCGCCCTCGGAACCCTTGACCCACTCGATCATGCCCGGATAGAAGCGCTCCCAGCCGGCCATGAACAGACCCTGCTTGGAAAAGCTGTCCTTGGCGTCCAGGATCAGGATCTTGGAGCGGGGTTTGTGGGTCTTGAGGTAATGGGCGATCATGGCGGCCCGCTCATAGGGACCGGGCGGGCAGCGGAAGGGATTGCCGGGCGGGGCGATGATCACCAGGCCGCCGTCGTCCATGGCTTCCAGCTGCGCCTTGAGCAGTTCGGTCTGCGGACCCGCCTTCCAGGAATGCGGCAGGTGCTCGGCGGCCGCCTCGTCATAGCCTTCGACCGCGTCGAAGCGCAGGTCGATGCCCGGAGACACCACCAATCGGTCATAGTCCAGCGTAGCGCCATCGGCCAGGCTGACTTTGCGCGCCTCGGGATCGATGGCTTGCGCCTCGGCCTGTAGCACCTCGATGCCGGCGGCCCGCAGATTGTCATAGCCATGGGTGATGTCCTGCATGGACTTGAGACCACCCAGCACCAGATTGCTGAACGGGCAGGTGCGGAATACCGGATCGCGCTCGACCAGGGTGACGTCCAGCGCCGGGTCCAGCCGCTTGAGGTAGCGGGCGCAGGTGGCGCCGCCGAAGCCGCCGCCGATCACCACGATCCGGGCGCCTTCGGCGCCGCGCGCCGGCAAGGTCAGGCCCAGGCCGGCCAGCAGGGCGGCGTTGCCACCGAGTTCCAGCAACTGTCT
>CAYMHN010000628.1:0-2504 GCA_964390235.1 uncultured Candidatus Competibacteraceae bacterium | reverse complement strand
TTCATCGGGTGCGGCTCCCAGCCCAGGAACACGATCCACTCGTTGCGCCGCGCCGCCCGAGCCACCTGGGACAACATGCCGGCCTCGCTGGACTCGACCAGGGAGAAACCGCCCATACCGAAGGCGTCCTGCTCGATCATGTCGAGGATCAGCCGGTTGCCGTCGTTGCCCGGCTCGATGCCGTAGATGCGCTCGTTGAGCTGACCACGGAACGCGGCTATGTCCGCAAAGCCGGTCAGCCCCGCCTCGGCCACGTAGTTCGGTACCGCCAGGGTGTACTTGGCGCCCTCCAGATTGACCCCCACGGTTTCCACCGAACCGTCCGCTAGATAGGGTGCGATATCGGCTTCCATGGTCGGCATCCAGTTGCCCAGGAACACGTCGATATCCCGGTTGCGCAGGCTGGCATAGGTCACCGGCACCGACAGCACCTGGGTGGTGGGCCGATAACCCAGACCCTCCAGCACCGTGGAGACGGTGGCCGTGGTGGCGGTGATGTCGGTCCAGCCGACATCGGAGAAACGCACGCCGCGGCAGGACGCGGGATCGGCAGCCAGGGCGATGCTGCTCAGGATCAGGGCGGCGCTTAGCAGGACGGGACGGGCAAGGCCTGGGAACATGGCGGTTACTCCTGTTATCGTTGTCGGATGCGCTAACTATAGTCCATATCGGCCACGACCGGCAGGATCAGCCACCGAGCACGGCCACGGACAGATTGCGCAGCAGCCGCCAGACATAGCCGAACACGGCGCCGAAGAACACCGCACAGAGCGCCGTGACCAGCCAGCCCAGGATCACCAGCATGCCGTCGCGCTCCAGCAGACCCAGGGCGAAGGCGCTGATGGCGAGGGCCGGCAGCACATTGCCCAGCGGGATGGGCAGAAACATCAGCAGCGCCAGCAGTAGGCAGGCCAGACCAATGAACCGGTCCTGCATGATGCCCAGCATGAAGCTCAGCCGCGGCTTGAACAGCCACTCGATCCGGGCCAGCTTGGGCAGCAGCCGCCCGGCGATGGCCTGGAAGCGCTGGCGCCGGAAACTGCGCTGCATGATGGCCCGCGGCAGCCACAGGATCCGCCGTCCCAGGGCCAATTGAGCGGCGATGAACATCAGCGGAATGCTCAGCACCGAGGCGCTGCCGGGGGGCAGGGGCAGGATATTGGGCGCGGCCAGCAACAGCATGCAGCCACCGCTGGCCCGATCCCCGAAAGTGGCCAGCAATTGTGCGATACTGATACGTTCGCCGGCTTCGGTGACCAGCCGGTACAGCACCTCGGAAAGATACCTGCGCGGCTCTGGCGGCGTGGTCACGGATCAGATACTCGACAAGGCTAAGGTACACGCGCTATCAATACAATCATGAACTCGAAATCTCCAGTCCCCGGCAAGAATCCCGCCCGTCTCTGGCTGACCCTGGTACTGGCCGCCCTGCTGGCGGGCTGCGGCGGCGGCCCGGTGCTCAACCAGCCATCGCTGTACGAGCGCCAGACCGGAACCTACCGTGAGCTGCTGCTGGAGCAGGACGGCTGGCGGGTCTGGCGCGAGGTAAGACAGTTCCAGTTCGGCTGCCTCGCCGTCAAGCCGGGGCCGGGGCGCAACTGGCCCGCGTTCAACGCGGATCTGTCGGTACCCCATGGCGGGGTGGGCTTTTACATGATCATCCGTGAAAATTGGTCACGACCCCATATGGGATTTTATGGCCAGAACCCTTACGGCCGGCTCAGCACCGCCGAGTTGGACGAGGCGACCATCACCGATGTCGATGACCGCGACCGGGTACTGGGCTGGGAAGGCCGCGAAGTGGCATTTCAAGTCAGCACCTTGCCGGCTCCCAGCGCCTTCGGCGAAGCCTTGCGGCAAACCGGCACCCTCGATTTCACCGGGGTTGCCCTCGCCTATAGTATAATGATGGATTGCTATGACCAGCCCACCGCGACGCTGGAGCGCAACTTCAACTACGGTCCTGACGAATGAGAGCGAACCGCGCCCTGCTCTTCCACCGCCCGATCGCCATGCTCTGTGGCGTCATTCTGGCCCTTGGCCTGATCCCCGGCCCGCCCGCCGCCGCCCAGTCCGGCTCGGCATTCGCCCGCCAGTTGCAAGGCCTGTACCCGATCAACCCCGCCAAGCGCCGCCAGTATGCCCCCCTGGTCGAGGCCGCGGCCCACCGTCACCGGCTGGACCCGGCCCTGCTGCATGCCATCATCAGCGCCGAATCCGGCTATGAGCCGCATGCCGTTTCGCCCAAGGGCGCCATCGGTCTGATGCAGCTGATGCCCGAGACAGCGGCCGAACTGGGCGTGGACCCTCGGGACCCGGCGGCCAATATCGAGGGCGGCGCGCGGCATCTGGTCCGGCTGCGGCGGCTGTACCCGGACATCCGTCTCACCCTGGCCGCCTACAACGCCGGCGAGGGCGCCGTCAGCCGCCACCGGCGCACCATCCCGCCCTATCCCGAAACCCAGCGCTACGTGACCCGGGTGCTGCACTACTATATGGCGCTG
>CAYMHN010000627.1:0-2506 GCA_964390235.1 uncultured Candidatus Competibacteraceae bacterium | reverse complement strand
TGCTGGCCATGCGCCCGGCTGTGAGCGGGCTGACCCCGGTCCCGCGACTGGCGCTGATCGACGGCAAGCGGCTGCCGGACGGGCTGCCCTGTCCGGCCCGGGCCATTGTCGGTGGCGACCGCGAAGTGGCGGCGATCAGCGCCGCGTCCATTCTGGCCAAGACCCACCGGGATGCCCTGCTGGTAGAATGGGATGCACAGTATCCGGAGTATGGTTTCGCCCGGCACAAGGGTTATGGCACCCGCGAGCATCTGGCGGCTCTGGTCGAGTTGGGTCCGACGCCGCTGCACCGGCGCAGCTTCGCGCCGGTTCGGCAGCGACTGGAGGGATAGAGCGCAGTGAACTTCGTCCATCTGCATCTGCACACCGAGTATTCGCTGGTCGATGGTGCGGTGCGCATCAAGCCGCTGGTCCAGCGTGCCACCGAAACCGGCATGGTCGCGGTGGGGGTGACCGACGTGAACAATCTGTTCGCCGCGGTCAAGTTCTACAAGGCCGCCGTGGCGGCCGGTCTCAAACCGCTGCTCGGCGCCGAACTGCTGATCCAGCGGGGTAGCGAACCGCCTTCCCGGCTGGTGCTGCTGTGCCAGGACGAGACCGGCTATCGCAATCTGACCCGCTTGATCAGCCGCGTTTACCTGGAGGGTCGCCAGCGCGACCAGGCGCTGACCGCCTTCGACTGGCTGCATGGGGCCAGCGACGGCCTGATCGCCCTGTCCGGTGGGCGCGAGGGCGAGGTGGGCCGGCAGTTGCTGCATGACAATCGCGAGGCTGCCCGGCGCTTGCTGGGCGAGTGGCTGGCGCTGTTTCCCGACCGCTACTACCTGGAACTGGTGCGCACCGGCCGCGCGGGCGAGGAGGCCTATATCGACGCCGCCGTGGAGCTGGCGCTGGATACCGACTGCCCGCTGGTGGCCAGCAACGATGTCCGGTTTCTGGATACCGGGGATTACGAGGCCCATGAGGCGCGGGTCTGCATCCATCAGGGCCGGGTGCTGGCCGATCCCAACCGGCCGCGCGAATACAGTGCGCAGCAGCATTTGCGCAGTTCGGAGGAAATGACCGAACTGTTCGCCGATCTGCCCGAAGCTCTGGAAAACAGCGTCGAGATTGCCCGGCGCTGCAACCTGGAACTCACCCTGGGCGAGAGCGTGCTGCCGGATTTTCCGGTCCCGGCGGGACTGAGTATCGCCGACCATCTCAATCAGTGTGCCCGCGCCGGGCTGGAGCAGCGCCTGGACAAACGGTTCGACCGAACCGGCGGCGACTTCGCCCGGTGCCGCCAGCCCTACGATGAACGCCTGGAGACCGAACTCCGGGTGATCAACCAGATGGGTTTTCCCGGCTACTTTCTGATCGTCGCCGATTTCATCCAGTGGGCGCGCGATAACGGCGTACCGGTGGGACCGGGTCGGGGCTCCGGAGCCGGTTCCCTGGTCGCGTATGCGCTGGGGATCACCGACCTGGACCCGCTGGAATACGATCTGCTGTTCGAGCGCTTTCTCAATCCGGAACGGGTATCGATGCCGGATTTCGACATCGACTTCTGCATGGAGAAACGCGACCGGGTGATCGACTATGTGGCCCAGCGCTATGGCCGCGACAAGGTCTCGCAGATCGCCACCCACGGCACCATGGCCGCCAAGGCCGTGGTGCGCGATGTCGGTCGGGTGCTCGGCCATCCCTATGGTTTCGTCGACCGCATCGCCAAGCTGATACCGTTCAAGCCCGGGGTCAACATCTCGCTGGAGCAGGCCCTGGAGCAGGAGGACGAGCTACGCCGGCTCTACGAGGAACAGGAAGAAGTCCATTATCTCATCGACCTGGCGCGCAAGCTCGAAGGACTGGCCCGCTCGGTGGGCAAACATGCCGGCGGGGTGGTTATCGCACCCTCCAGCCTGACCGATTTCGCGCCGCTGTACTGCGAACCCGGTAGCGACGCCATCGTCACCCAGTTCGACAAGGACGATGTCGAGGCCGTCGGTCTGGTCAAGTTCGACTTTCTCGGTCTGCGCACCCTGACCATCATCGACTGGGCGGTGGAGGCAATCAATGCGCGCCGCCCCGTATCCGGCGAGCCGGTGTTGGATATCACGGCCATTTCCCTGACCGATCCGGCTACCTTCGAACTGCTCAAGCGTTGCGAGACCACGGCCGTGTTCCAGCTCGAATCGCGGGGCATGAAGGAACTGGTCAAGCGCCTGCAGCCCGACCGTTTCGAGGATATCGTCGCCCTGGTGGCCCTGTTCCGGCCCGGACCCTTGCAGTCCGGCATGGTCGACGATTTCATCAACCGCAAGCACGGCCGGTCCAAGGTCGAGTACCCGCACCCGGAGCTGGAACCGATACTGGAACCGACTTACGGAGTGATCCTGTATCAGGAGCAGGTGATGCAGATCGCTCGGGCGCTGGCCAGCTACACTCTGGCGGGTGCCGATCTGCTGCGCCGCGCCATGGGCAAGAAAAAGCCCGAGGAGATGGCCAAGCAGCGCTCGATCTTCCTGGA
>CAYMHN010000626.1:0-2510 GCA_964390235.1 uncultured Candidatus Competibacteraceae bacterium | reverse complement strand
GCGCGACTTCAATTCGGTCATCGGTCGCGAGACCCGCGAGCAGTCGCTGGCCATGCTGGGCCGTCTGCCCGATGTGCTGGTGGCCTGCGTCGGCGGTGGCTCCAATGCCATGGGTCTGTTCCATCCGTTTCTGAACGATCACCAGGTGGCCCTGTACGGCGTCGAGGCTGGTGGCGACGGCCTGGAGACCGGGCGGCACGCCGCGCCGCTGTCGACCGGCCGGCCCGGCGTGCTGCATGGTAACCGTACCTATCTGATGGAAACCGACGACGGACAGATCATCGAAACCCATTCCGTATCGGCCGGGCTCGATTATCCGGGGGTCGGCCCGGAGCACGCCTGGCTCAAGGACACCGGCCGCGCGACCTATGTTTCCGCCACCGATACCGAGACCCTGGCGGCCTTCCATGAGCTGACCCGGGTCGAGGGCATCATCCCGGCGCTGGAAAGCGCCCATGCCCTGGCTTATGCGGCAAAATTGGTGACCGGCATGCGCCCCGACCAGGTCGTGGTGGTCAATCTGTCCGGGCGCGGTGACAAGGACATCAATACCGTGGCCACGCTTGAAGGCATTACCCTCTGAGACGCATCATGAGCCGCATCGAACAGCGTTTTAAGCAACTGCGCGCCGGGAATCGCAAGGCCTTGATCCCGTTTGTCACCGCCGGTTTTCCCCGACCCGAGGTCACCGTTCCCCTGCTGCATCGTCTGGTGGCCGCCGGTGCCGATGTGATCGAGCTGGGGGTGCCGTTCTCCGACCCCATGGCCGACGGACCGATCATCCAGAAGGCGGGCGAGCGGGCTCTGGCGCAAGGCATGAGCCTGGCGCGGGTGCTGGACCAGGTCGCCGAGTTCCGGCGCGAGGACAGCGACACCCCGGTGGTGCTGATGGGTTATCTGAATCCCATCGAGGCCATGGGCTACGAGGTGTTCGCCCGGCGTGCCGCCGAGGCGGGCGTCGATGGAGTGCTGACCGTGGATCTGCCCCTGGAGGAGGCCGGTGAGCTGCTGCCCGGTCTCCGCGAAGCCGGGCTGGACCCGATCTTTCTGCTGGCGCCGACCAGCTCCGAGGAGCGGATCCGGCGCACCGCCGAGGTCGCGCGCGGTTATGTCTACTATGTGTCGCTCAAGGGCATCACCGGCGCCGCCAGCCTCGACAGCGAGGATGTAGCGCGGCGCGTGGCCCTGATCAAGCGGCATATCAGCCTGCCCATAGGGGTCGGGTTCGGGATCAAGGATGCCGCCTCGGCGGCGGTGATCGCCCGCTGCGCCGACGCGGTGGTGGTCGGTAGCGCGCTGGTCGGCCTGATGACGGAGCGCGCCGACGACGAGAGCCGAATGCTGGACGAGGTCGCCGGCCTGCTGGCGGCCATGCGCACCGCCATGGACGAAACCGCGGATCATGTCGTTCCGGTCACCGAGGATTGAGCCATGAGCTGGTTCGGGAAGCTGGTGCCGTCGCGGATTCGCACCGAGTCGGCCAGTCGTCGCCAAGTGCCGGAAGGCATCTGGAACAAGTGCGAAGCCTGTAATTCCATCCTGTATCGAGCCGAGCTGGAGCGCAATCTCAACGTCTGCCCCAAGTGCAGCCACCACATGCGCATCGGCGCCCGGCGTCGCCTCGAATGTTTTCTGGACGAGGAGGGCCGGGAGGAAATCGGCGTCAATCTGGAGCCGATCGATTTCCTCAAGTTCAAGGACAGCAAGAAATACAAGGACCGACTGGTGCAGGCGCAGAAAGCCAGCAAGGAGAAAGACGCCCTGATCGCCATGCAAGGCCGCCTCAAGGGCCAGCCGGTGGTGGTCGCCGCCTTCGAGTTCGAATTCATGGGCGGCTCCATGGGTTCGGTCGTGGGCGAGCGTTTCGTGCGGGCCGCCCGGGCCGCTCAGGATCAGCACTGTCCACTGATCTGCTTCAGCGCCAGCGGTGGGGCACGGATGCAGGAGGCCCTGGTGTCGCTGTTGCAGATGGCCAAGACCAGCGCGGCCATCGCACGAATGCGCGCGGCCGGTTTGCCCTATGTATCGGTGATGACCGACCCGACCACCGGCGGTGTATCGGCCAGTCTGGCCATGCTGGGGGATGTCAATGTCGCCGAACCGCAGGCCCTGATCGGCTTTGCCGGGCCCCGGGTCATCGAGCAGACCGTGCGCGAGAAACTGCCCGAGGGGTTCCAGCGCAGCGAATTCCTGCTGGCGCATGGCGTGGTCGATCTGATCGTCGATCGCCGCCAGATGCGCGATCGCTTGGCCTCGCTGTTGGCCCTGCTGTGCCCACCCGCAGCTGAATCGCTTGGCTGAACATGCCCTGCGGTTGCCGCGCCATGCCACCCTGGCCGAGTGGCTGGCCTGGCAGGAGCAACTGCATCCCCATGCCATCGAACTCGGCCTGGACCGGGTGCGCAGCGTGCTACTCCGTCTCGGACCCGCGCAGCCCCGGTATCGGGTGATCACGGTCGGCGGAACCAATGGCAAGGGCTCCACCGTGGCGTTTCTGGAGGCCATGCTGG
>CAYMHN010000625.1:0-2513 GCA_964390235.1 uncultured Candidatus Competibacteraceae bacterium | reverse complement strand
GATGCAAGTCGGCATTCCGTCCCCGGACGAGCGGCTCCGGGCCTATCCGCATCAGTTCTCCGGCGGCATGCGCCAGCGGGTCGCCATCGCCATCGCCCTGCTCAACGAGCCGGGCCTGATCATCGCCGACGAGCCGACCACGGCGCTGGATGTCACCATCCAGGCGCAGATCCTCTACGAAGTCCAGAAGCTGGTGCGCGAGCACGACACCGGACTGGTCTGGATCACCCACGATCTCAGCGTGGTGGCCGGTCTGGCCGACCGGATCGCGGTGATGTACGCCGGACGCATCGTCGAGACCGGTCCGGTGACCGAGGTCATCGAGCAGCCGGCCCATCCCTATACCGCCGGGCTGATCGGTTCGGTCCCCTCGCGCAATCCGCGCGGCCAACCGCTGACCCAGATTCCGGGCATGATGCCCTCACCGCTGAATCTGCCGCTGGGCTGCGCTTTCCAGGCGCGTTGCAATCGGGCCAGCCCGATCTGTCAGGCGCCGCCGGAACTGGTGCCGCTGGACGGGCGGCGCACGGTGCGCTGTTTTCACCCCTTGCCGGTGCAGGCATGAACCCGCCCATCGTCGAGCTGGAGGGCATCAGCAAGCGCTTCACCCGGCGGCTGGACGCGGCCGGCAAGCTGGTGCGGACGCTGGGCGCGAAACTGCGCGAGGAGACGGTGCATGCCGTAGATACCGTCAGTCTGAGTATCGCCGCGGGCGAGGTGGTCGGTCTGGTCGGCGAATCCGGTTGTGGCAAGTCCACCCTGGGCCGGGTGGTGGCGGGCATCCATCCGCCCAGCGAGGGCCGGCTGCTGTATCGCGGGCAGGACACCAGCATCCTGTCCGGCCGCGCGGCGCGCCGGGTGCAGTTGGCCATCCAGATGATCTTCCAGGATCCGATGTCCTCGCTGAATCCGCGCCTGCGGGTGGCCGACATCATCGGCGAGGCGCCGCGGGTCCACGGTATCGTCGGTCGCCGCGAGCTGGACGAGTATATCGACCAACTGCTGTTGCAGGTCGGACTGGAGCCGGCCTACAAGCGCCGCTATCCGCACCAGTTCTCGGGCGGCCAGCGCCAGCGCATCGGTATCGCCCGGGCGCTGGCGGTCAAACCCGAGTTCCTGGTCTGCGACGAGGCGGTGGCGGCACTGGACGTGTCCATCCAGGCCCAGGTGATCAATCTGTTCATGCAGCTGCGCGAGCAGCTGAACCTGACCTATCTGTTCATCAGCCACGATCTGGGCGTGGTCGAGCATATCTCGGATCGCATCGTGATCATGTATCTGGGGCGGGTGGTGGAGCAGGCACCGACCGCGGAACTGTTCGCCGATCCCAATCATCCCTATACCCAAGCGCTGCTGCGCGAAGTGCCGCGACTGGACACGCTCAAGCGCGTATTCGAGCCGGTGGCCGGCGAGATCCCCTCGCCCCTGGACCCGCCACCGGGCTGTCATTTCCATCCACGCTGCCCGCATGCCGGCGATCGCTGTCGGCGGGAAGTTCCGGTGCTGCGCGACATCGCGCCCGGCCGGTTCAGCGCTTGCCATCTGAACGATTGAGCCATCATGCCCAGCACCATCGATGTCCTGCGCGAACTGATCGCCTTCGACACTACCAGCCATCGCTCGAATCTGGAGCTGATCGAATACGTCGAGTCCTATCTGGCCGAACTCGGCATCGCCAGCCAGCGGGTGAGCAGCGAGGATGGCCGCAAGGCCAATCTGCTGGCCTGCGTGGGTCCCACCGACCGGCCTGGCATGATCCTGTCCGGCCATACCGATGTGGTGCCGGTGGCCGGCCAGGACTGGCACAGCGACCCGTTCCGGCTGGAACAGCGCGGCGACAGGCTTTACGGGCGCGGCACGGCCGACATGAAGACCTTCATCGCCGCTGCCCTGGCGTTCGCGCCGCGGTTTCGGGCCGCGGATTTACAGATGCCGATTCATTTCTTCTTTTCCTATGACGAGGAGGTGGGCTGCCAGGGCGTGCGCTCGCTGATCCGCCACCTGCGCACGCTGCCGGTGCGACCCCGGCTGTGCATCGTCGGCGAACCCACCGGCATGGAGGTCGTCATCGGCCACAAGGGCAAGCTGGCCATGCGTTGCCGGGTGCGCGGGCTGGCCTGCCACTCCTCGCTGGCTCCGCAGGGGGTCAACGCGGTCGAGTATGCCGCCGCCGCCGTGGCCAGGCTGCGCGACATGGCGCGGCGCATCGCCAGCCAGGGGCCGTTCGACCAGTCCTTCGACGTTCCGCACACCACGCTGCATGTCGGCCTGATCGATGGCGGCACGGCGCTGAACATCGTGCCCGAGGCCTGCGAATTCGAGTTCGAGTGTCGGCATCTACCCGGCGACAACCCTCTTGCCTTGCTGGCCGAGTTGCAGGACCATGTCCGGCGGGAGCTGGAACCCGAGATGCGGCGCATCGCACCCGATACGGGTTTCGAGTGGCGAGAACTGTTCACCTTTCCCGGCCTGGACATGGCCGGCGACGCTGCCGCCGTTACCCTGGTCAAGCA
>CAYMHN010000624.1:2304-2516 GCA_964390235.1 uncultured Candidatus Competibacteraceae bacterium | reverse complement strand
TTCGGCCGCCACACCCCCGGCCACCGGCGCCGCCCAACTGGGTCTGACGACGATGGCACAATGGACTCAAATGGAGGAGTCGCGGCAACACGACTCCGTTGAGTGGATTGCTTTTACTCATCGGCTGCTTTGCTCACTTCAACACGTTGACACTGCATGGAATCCAAAGGGATCGATCCCGCCACCGGTTTTCTTGACCGGGGCGCCTGTTT
>CAYMHN010000624.1:0-2294 GCA_964390235.1 uncultured Candidatus Competibacteraceae bacterium | reverse complement strand
TCGCTCTGGATCGCGCTGGACCGGCTCAAACAGGTCAACGAGTCTTTTGGTCACCTCGGCGGCGATACCGTCATTTCCCAGATTGCCCTGCGCCTGCGCGAAAAGTCCGGCGGGCGCGCCGAATGGTGCCGCATGGGCGGCGACGAATTCGTCTGCCTCGCGCCCGGAAGCGATCTGGCACAGGCCCAGCAGCTGGCGCTCGACCTGTTGCAGGTCATCGGCTCTCCCTTGCGTATTGGTGACCTGTTTCTCCACCCCTCCGCCAGCATCGGTATTGCCGTTCTGGAGCCCAGCGAAAACCCTTTTGCCTTTCTCGAGCGCGTCGACCGCGCCATGATGACCGCCAAGCGCCAGGGCGGCGGGCGCATCGTGACGTCGGGCGATGAGCCCGTGCCGGGGCGGCTGGGCATCCTGCTCGCGCGCGAAGAACTGGTGATCGAAAACAAGCTGCATCTCGCCCTTGAAAATGGCGGTCTGAGCCTGCATTACCAACCCATCGTCAGCTTTGACGGCCGCGTCGAGGCCATCGAGGCACTGATGCGTTGCACGGTCGACGGCGAAACCTTGCTGCCCGGAAAATTCATCCCCGTCGCGGAAAAAACCGGCCTGGTGATCCGCCTTGGCGAATGGAGCCTGCTGCAGGGGGCCTGCTTCGCCAAGCAACTGGACAACGCCGGGCGGCACATCAAAGTGGCGATCAACGTCTCCCGGGCGCAACTGGTTTCGCCAAAGTTCTCGCTGGCGCTGCACGCCGCACTGCTGTGCGCCAACGTCAGCCCGGAACTGATCGAACTGGAACTCACCGAATCGCTGTTCATGGATATTTCCGAAACCGTGCAAACCAATCTGCGCGCAGCCCGCGAAGCCGGTGTCGGTCTGGCCATTGACGATTTCGGCACCGGCTATTCCTGCCTGTCCAACCTGAAAGATATCCCGGCGAACAAACTCAAGCTGGACCGGGCTTTCGTCACCGTCTTGCCCGCCGACCGCCGCGCCTTCGCCGTGGTCAAGGCGATGACGCAGCTTGGCCGCGAACTCGGCATGACCGTCGTGGCAGAAGGTGTTGAAGAACAGGCGCAACTCGAGGCCCTGCGCGAAGCTGGCGTCGACGCCATTCAGGGTTACATCCACGCCCACCCCATGTCTGAAGAGGCCTTATTGAACTGGCTACAACAAAGGACAGCGGCATGATGATCGCCAATGATCCGCCCCGATCCGATTCACCGGTCGATGCCCTGCTGGAGAGTTCGATCCGGGACATCGGCATCCCGCCGCGACGCATCATCCTCGACCGTATCGCCAGCGAGATGAGAAAAGACGATCCCGACAGCCGAAGTCTGGTTCATGCCATCAGTGCCGATGTCAGCCTTTCCGCCGGCCTGATCAAGACCGCCAACTCACCCTTCTTCGGCTTTCGCAGCCGGGTGCGTTCGGTCAACGAGGCCCTGATGGTGCTGGGCCTTGATCTCGCCGGGCGGGCGATCGCCGGCATCATCCTGCGCAAGGTTTTTCCCAACTCGCTGCACCTGGAGCGATTCTGGGATGCCTCCGCGCGCATCGCCCAGCTCTCAGGCTGGCTGGCGCAACGTGTGGCCAATACCCGCTTGCGTCCGGATGACGCCTATACCTTTGGCCTGTTCCGGGATTGCGGCATTCCGGTGCTGCTCAACCGTTTCCCCGGCTATAACAAGGTGCTGCTCCTGGCCAACGAAGAAGCCGAACGCAGCTTCACCGCCGTCGAAGACTCGCAGTTGCCGACCAATCACGCCATGGTGGGTTGTCTGCTGGCACAAAACTGGTGGCTACCCGAAGAGACCTGTCTGGCCATACGCCACCACCATGACGTGGCGGTCCTCGAAACCTCCCTCGTTTCCCCACCGCTGACCAGCCGCTATCTGATCGCCGTCGTGCAGCTTGCCGAACACCTGGTGCAGCGGCATTCCGGGCTCAGCCACACGCAGGAATGGCCCAAGCTCGGCCCGGCCTGCCTGCGCCTGCTCGATCTCACGGAGACAGAGCTGGAACTCCTGTCGACCGAGGCGATCGGGGTGCTGGCGACAACGGATTAAGCTCTTCGTCGGCGTTACACCACGCCGGCCCGGCGCAGCGCCGCCCGTTGTGCCGGGTCCAGCCCCAGCCCGGCCAGCACCTCGTCCGTGTGCTCGCCCAGCGCAGGTGGCGCATTGCGCAGCACCGGCGGCGTGTCCATCAGGCGCAGCGGACTGGCCACACTGGAGATGGCGGCAATGCCGTCTTGCCCCACCACATCGGGGGCCCGGGCCTGGGAAATCGCC
>CAYMHN010000623.1:0-2518 GCA_964390235.1 uncultured Candidatus Competibacteraceae bacterium | reverse complement strand
CCGAGGGGCTGGCCGAACAGGAATCCGCTGGTTTCGATATGGTCACCTGTCTGGAGATGCTCGAGCATGTGCCCGATCCGGCCGCCGTGGTGGCGGCCTGCGCGCGCTTGGTCAAGCCCGGAGGACATGTATTCTTCTCCACCATCAACCGCAACCCCAAATCCTTTCTGTTCGCCATCGTCGGCGCCGAATATGTGTTGCGGCTACTGCCCAAGGGCACCCATGAATACCGCAAGCTGATTCGTCCCTCCGAGCTGGACGGCTGGGCCCGGGCCACCGGTCTGGAAACCCGCGATCTGACCGGCATGCACTATAATCCCCTGACCCGGCGCTACTGGTTGGGGCCGGGACTGGATGTGAACTATCTCGCCCATTGCCAACCCCGGACCTGAATCCATGCCCATGACTTTCGATCCGGCCTGCATCCTGTTCGACCTCGATGGCACCCTGCTCGATACCGCGCCCGATATGGGGCGGGCCTTGAACCAGTTGTTGCTGGAGCAGGGCAGGGAGTCTCTGGACGCGGCAACCATCCGGCCGCAGGTCTCGCATGGTACGCAGGGATTGCTGGGGCTGGGCTTCGGGCTGGGTCCGGAAGCACCCGGCTTCGAGGCATTGCGGGAGCGTTTTCTGACCCTGTATCGTGCCACCCTGGCGGCCGAGACCCGCTTGTTTCCCGGCATGGAGCAGGTGCTGGATGCCCTGGAGTCGCGGGGTATGCCCTGGGGCGTGGTGACCAACAAGCCCGCGGATCTGGCCGCGCCCCTGTTGGATGAGCTGGGCCTGGGGCGGCGCTCCGGCTGTCTGGTCGGTGGCGACACCGTGGCGCGCCGCAAGCCCGACCCCTTGCCGTTGCTGCATGCCTGTGGCCTGGTCGGGGTGGAACCCGCACGCTGTCTGTACGTGGGCGATGCCGAACGCGATATGATAGCGGGTCGCCGGGCCGGCATGGCTACCCTGGTAGCGGCTTACGGCTATCTCGGCAGTGACGACCAACCGGAATCCTGGGGTGCGGATGCCATCATCATGAGCCCGCTGGAGCTGCTCGACCGGCTGGCCTGATCGAGGCTGCCGTGCCGTGTACAAGGCCGGCGCCGCCGACAACGGTATTGGAAGGAAGGGGAGTGACCATGCAAGACTATCATCCCGCCCCCGGGCTGCTCCGTGATCGGGTGATCCTGATCACTGGCGCCGGCGATGGCCTCGGCAAGGCGGTGGCGCAGGCCGCGGCCGCCCATGGCGCCACCGTGGTGCTGCTGGGCCGGACCATCCGCAAACTGGAAAAGGTCTACGACGCCATCGAACAAGCCGGCCATCCGCAACCGGCGATCTATCCGATGAATCTCGAAGGTTCCACACCCAAGGACTACTCGGATCTGGCCGAGCGGTTGGAACAGAACTTCGGTCGGCTGGATGGATTGCTGCACAATGCCGCCATGCTGGAAGCGCTGACCCCGATCGTCCACTACGATCCGCAGCTGTGGTATCGGGTGATGCAGGTCAATCTCAACGCACCGTTTCTGCTGACCCGGGCGGTCCTCGGTCTGCTCAACCAGGCCACGGATGCCTCGGTGGTTTTCACCACCGACCGGGTGGCCGACGAGGGCCGGGCTTACTGGGGAGCGTATGCGGTCTCCAAGGGTGGGATCCAGACCCTGACCCGACTGCTGGCTGGCGAGCTGGAAGCGAATACCGAGGTGCGGGTCAATGCCCTGGATCCCGGCCCGGTGCGCACCCGCTTGCGGTTGCGCGCCTACCCGGCCGCCAACCCCGAGCAGTGGCCGACTCCCGAATCCCTGGTCAATCCTTACCTGTATCTGCTGGGTCCGGACAGCAAGGGAGTGACCGGGCAGCTGATCCGGGCGCAGAGTCCTGCCGGGCAAGAAACCGGCACCGAGCGAGTCGCTACGGAGTAGCCCGATCGGTGAGTTCGCGAGTTCTGCCGGGGGCTCCGCCCCTGCCCGCCGCGGCCAGCCATGGGGGCATGGGGGACGAGCGGCTGGGTGCGCTGCTGGTCTTCGGCGCGGCGCTGGTCTGGAGTTTCGGCGGAGCGATCGCCCGGTTTCTGACCGTGACCGACAGCTGGACCATTGTTTTCTGGCGTTCGGTGTTCGCGGCGCTGTTCCTGCTCGCCTTCATGCTGGCGCGCGACGGGCTGCGCGGCATGCTGCGGCTGTTCGCTTCCATGGGTCTGGCCGGACTGGGGGTGGCGCTGTGCTTCGCCACGGCTTCGACTTCCTTCGTCGTCGCCTTGGCCCATACCACGGTCGCCAATATCCTGCTGATGCAGGCGGGCGTGCCGCTGATCGCCGCGCTACTGGCCTTTCTGCTGTTCCGCGAGCGGATCTCCGGCGCGACCTGGACGGCCATCGCCGCAGTGATCGCCGGGGTGGGGATCATGGTCTCGGATTCCCTGGGTGGCCGGGTTTCACCGATCGGCGACGGATTGGCCTTGCTGATCGCTTGCGCCTTCGCGGTGGCCACGGTCATCACCCGGCGGCATGCCCATCTGCGCATG
>CAYMHN010000622.1:0-2519 GCA_964390235.1 uncultured Candidatus Competibacteraceae bacterium | reverse complement strand
TCGCCAAGCTGCGCGCCGCCCGCACCCTGTGGGCCGAGCTGATGCAGGAACACTTTCAACCGAACAACCCGCAGTCGCTGATGCTGCGCACCCATTGCCAGACCTCGGGCGTCAGTCTGACCAGCCAGGACCCGTACAACAACATCATTCGCACCACTATCGAGGCCCTGGCCGCCGTCCTGGGCGGCACCCAGTCGCTGCACACCAATGCCTTCGACGAGGCGCTGGCCCTGCCGACCGACTTCTCGGCCCATATCGCCCGCAACACCCAGCTGGTGCTGCAAGAGGAGACCGGTATCACCAAGGTGGTGGATCCACTGGGGGGGTCGTATTACCTCGAATCCCTGACCGCTTCGCTGGTGGCCGAAGCGCGGCAGTTGATCGACGAGGTCGAGCAGCTGGGCGGCATGACCCGGGCCGTGGCCTCCGGCATGCCCAAGCTGCGCATCGAGGAATCGGCGGCCCGCCGCCAGGCCCGTGTTGACCGTGGCGAGGAGGTGATCGTCGGGGTCAACAAGTATCAGACCGACAGCGCCGAGCAAGTCGAGGTGCGCACCATCGACAACACCGCGGTGCGCGAGTCCCAGGTGCGTCGCTTGCAGCGGGTGCGCGCCCAGCGTGACGAGACCGCTTGCCGGCAGACGCTGGACGCGCTCACCCGGGCCGCCGACTCGGGACAGGGGAATCTGCTGGCTCTGGCGGTCGAGGCGGCCCGCGCTCGGGCCACGGTGGGCGAGATCTCGGATGCCCTGGAAAAGGTCTGGGGCCGGCACCGGGCGGTGATCCGTTCCATCTCCGGGGTCTATGGTTCGGCCTATGAGGGCGACGCCGGTTTCGACAAGATTCGCCGGGACGTCGCTACCTTCGCCGAGGAGGAGGGGCGTCGGCCGCGCATGCTGGTGGTCAAGCTCGGCCAGGACGGTCATGATCGCGGCGCCAAGGTGATCGCCACCGCGTTCGCCGATCTGGGTTTCGACGTGGACATCGGACCGCTGTTCCAGACCCCGGAGGAAGCCGCCCGCCAGGCCATCGAGAGCGATGTGCACGTGATCGGCGTGTCCAGCCAGGCGGCTGGCCACCAGACCCTGGTACCGGCATTGATCGAGGCGCTCAAGGCCGAGGACGCGGGTGATATCGTCATCGTCTGTGGCGGCGTGATCCCGCCGCAGGATCATGCCCTGCTGCGCGAGGCCGGGGTGGCGGCCATCTACGGCCCCGGCACCAACATCCCGGTGGCCGCCGGCGAGGTGCTGGAGCTGATCCGCGCGCGCCGGCTGGCGGCTTGAGGAGTGGCATGTTGCACCGCCACTTGAACCACCAGCGTTACACGCTAGCCGCGATCGACGACGTGATCGCCCGTGGCCGGCGTGGCGACTGGGCCGATCTGCGCCGGGCGGTGCTGGAGGATCGGACCCTTCTGGAGAAGGTGGAGCACGTATGCCGTGCTCATATCTCCGACCCTTACGCCCAGCGGTATCATTTCTGGATGCTTTATGTCCAAAAGCACCTTGCCTGAGTGGGAACAGGTGCTGTCGTCCGCTGCCCGCTTGCAGCGCATCCTGCCGGACGCGATTCTCGTGGGCGGTACGGCATCGGCGATTCATGCCGGACACCGCTTTTCGCGCGATGCCGATCACGTGCTGACCGATCTGCGCTCTCGCTTCGACCAGGTACTGACCGAACTCGAATCCGTCGCAGGCTGGAAGACAGCGCGTGTGCGGCGTCCGGTGCAGATCCTCGGCAGCCTTGACGGCATCGAAACGGGTATCCGGCAGTTGATCCGCACCGAGCCCCTGGAAACGACGGTGCTTGACTACCAAGGCGACAAGCTCACGATTCCGACCCGGGCGGAGATTCTGCGTATCAAGGCGGTGTTGATTCTCAAGCGCAACGCTACCCGCGACTATCTGGACTTCGTGGCCTTGGCCGACCGAATGGGGGATGAACAGCTGATTGCAGCACTCGAGCGCTTCGATGCCCTGTATCCACAGGACAATGGAGAATCGCCGCTCCAGCAGCTGCAAGTTCAGTTGGCGAGTCCGTTGCCTTATGATCTCGAAGAGACCGAACTGCCCGAGTATAAGAACCTCGACCCCGAATGGCACGACTGGGAGAACCTCAAGGCCGCATGCGGCCGTTGCGCAATCGTCCTCTTCGAGCACCTTTCAGCCTCGGATACCGAAAACTCAAGCGATATATAGACCGCCATGCAAGAAATCATCGCCGAACTGGATCGCATGCGTGCCGCCGCCCGGCTGGGCGGTGGCCGGGACCGGATCGAAAAACAGCACGCCAAGGGCAAGCTGAGCGCCCGCGAGCGCATCGATCTGCTGCTGGATCGGGACAGCTTCGAGGAATGGGACATGTTCGTCGAGCACCGCTGCACCGATTTCGGCATGGAGCAGCAGAGTACGCCGGGCGATGGCGTGGTGACCGGCTACGGCACGGTCAACGGCCGCCTGGTGTTCGTGTTCAGCCAGGACTTCACCGTGTTCGGCGGCTCGCTGTCCGAGTCCCAC
>CAYMHN010000621.1:0-2520 GCA_964390235.1 uncultured Candidatus Competibacteraceae bacterium | reverse complement strand
ACCACCGCGCGGCGTCGGCCGGGTATGGGAACTGCGCGCCGAGGGCCGATCCAGCAGTCGCCGATGCAGCGCATAGCGCCGGTACCAGCCGGTGCCGAACAGGCTCAGCACCCCGGTCAGCAACCAGATCAACCCCTGCTCCGGGCTCATCCGTACCAGACCCAGCCGTGGCGGTTGAAGAACCGTGCCGCCGAGCGCAGGAACAGGCCGACATGGCGCCAGCCCTTGCGCGCCGCCCGGCCGCCGTGATGGACGATGCGCACGCCGGGATGATGGACCAGCCGGGCCACCCGGGCGGCCCGCAGGCTGAGATCGTAGTCCTCGAAATACAGGAAATACTCCGGATCGAAGCCCCGGGTCTGCTCGATCACCGACCGGCGCAACAGCATGAAACAGCCGCTGACCAGCGGTATGTCCCAGACGACGCGGTGCCCGTCGATCCGATCACGCATCTCGTAACGCGCCAGCCGGTCCCGCCAGGGATAGCGCAAGGCGGCCGGCACGAAACCACGCAGCAGCAGCACCAGTACCGAGGGATAGCGCTTGCACAGATACTGCGTCTCGCCCCGGGCATCGGTCACCATGGGCGCCAGCAGTCCCGCGCTCGGCTGCTCTTCCATGAACCGCAGAGCCTGAACCAGGGCATCGCTCGCCAGTTCCACATCGGGATTGAGCACCAGATGATAGCGCGCAGCGCCGCGCAGCAGCGCCAGGTTATGGCCGCTACCGTAACCGATATTGCCCTGCCCGGCGAGCCGTTCGACAACGCGATAATGCTCGGGGGAGATCGAACCTTCCAGCAATTCGGTCAGTCCGGTCCAGGGAGGCTCGGCATTGTCGATCAGGTACAGCGCGGCCTGTTCCAGCATGCCCCGGCGCCGGGCCTCCATGACCGCGCGGTCCAGGCTGATCAGGGTAGCCCTCAGCCGCTCCGGCTCCGAGTGGTAGACGACGATCGATATCGCGAGATCCGGCATGGCTCAGCAGGACTGTCGAAGCCGTGCCGCCGGCGTCCAGATCAGCTCCAGGATATTCCACTGCCACCACAGCCAGGGAGCGCCGCGTACATCGCGTTCCAGCTCGGCGACGGCGGCGCGCAGCGCGGCCTCCGGCTGGTCCGGCAGGCGTCGCAATTCCGCCTCCACGCCCCAGCCCGACTGATGGGCCACGCCATAGACGATACCAGCGCCGGTATACTCGGCCAGCCGCGCGATACCCGAGGGCACGCTGAGTTCGCCCGCCAGAAACGGTACCGTCCAGCGGCGCTGAGGTCGCTCCGGGGTATGGGCATCCATCAGCAGCACCAGGGTCTCGCCGCGCTCCAAGGCCCCGTACAGCTGCCTGAGATCGTCGCCCAGGCTGAACCAGCTGCCCTGGATGAAACCCAGCAGGGTATGGATCTTGCGCTCGAGATAGGCGCGATCCACCGGGTCCAGATCCCGGTTGCGCTCATCGATCGCCATGGTCAACATGCCCAGCCGTTCGCCGGCCAGTCCCAGCGCCAGCGCCAGCATATTGGGCCGGCCGTAGTGGGCCATGGCGATGATCACGCCGCGCCCGTCGCCGCGCGCCGCCCGCAGCACCTCCAGCGACCCGGGACGCAGCCGCAGCAGTCCGTCACTGTTGGTTGGTGTCCGGGCCGGCATGGTGAAAGTATCCAGCGTCTCGCGAGCCAGCATCGCGAAGTACTCGCGAACCCAGGACCCGCGCACCGATTCGGGCAGCTCCGGAAAAGCCCGCGCCAGACCCTGATCGATGGCGGCGCGCGCCGCCGCATTGCGCCGGCAGTCCAAATGACCGATCAGGCCCGCGACCCGATACGCCAGCGGCGGCGGCAGCGCCGCCAGCGGCCGGAACAGGCCGTGGTAGCGGAGTCGTTTGGCCAGGGGATTCACAGTCGCCAACGATAAGGCAGTTTGACCAAACCGACGCTACGACCCGGATTGTGCACCGTGAACGGGCAGATCCGCTCGGCCATGTCATAGACCTGCAAACCGGTATCATCCAGCAGATAGACGCTCAATCGGTAGGTTCCCGACAGCAGCGGCAGACCCGGCAGCTCCAGAACCACGGCATGCCGCCCCGCTACCCGCAGCGGCCGGGCATCCGGCTCGAAGTGGGTACCGGTGCCGAAGACATTATCCCGGTCGCCGCGGGTGATGACCACGCCGACATGGAACGGGGGCGACGGCTGCAAGGCTTCGAACTCGACCCGCACCGCCGCGTCCCGAAAACTCTCCAGATAGACTACCTCATCGGCATGCGCGCCTTCGATGGCCACCGCCCGAATCCGGACCGGGGCGCCGCCTCCGGATACCGAGCGGTAGCCGAGCGGGTTGTCGCCACCCAGAGCGGCCTGCTTGTCACGCTCGTGGCTCTCATAGGCCGTCACCACCGCCTCGGTCTCGCCCATGGCCCGCACCCGGCCCTGGTGCAACCAGGCGGCACGGCTGCACAAGGTACGGATCTGGTAGAGATTGTGCGAACAGAAGACTACCGTCTTGCCACGCTCGCGGAAAC
>CAYMHN010000620.1:0-2521 GCA_964390235.1 uncultured Candidatus Competibacteraceae bacterium | reverse complement strand
TCGGCGAGGCGGAATCGACCTGGCGGGACGGCGTGCTGTCGGCGGTCAATCGCACGGCGCGGCGGGCCGGGCTGACGGTGGGACAGTCCTGTGCGGATGCCGTGGCGGTGCTATCCCGATGAACGCATGCATGCGGCATTCAGGGCAACTGGATGACAACTTCCGGACCGCTGGCAGTCCCCGTGAAGACACGTATCTCCACCGTATCTTCGGTGAGTTCGAAACAGGCGCAGGCCAGGGTATTCTCGCCGTCCGGATCGTCCGGATCAGCCCGGTAAATCGGTAGCGCGGGATCGGCGCGATCCTGCAGCGCCGTGCGCAGATCGGCCGGTTCCGGGCGCTCCGGCAGCTGCCGGGCCAGCTCGTCGATCCGAGCCTGACGTCGGGCGGAGGAACGGGTCACGATTTGCAGCTGGCGGTCGGCGTGTTCATGGATCAGATGATTGGCGTGGCCATAGACGCGGTCGATCTCCTGGACCGAACAGACGGCCGGGCTGGTCTCCACGCTAAGGATGCGCGGATCGCCGGCCTGGGCCAGGGTGTGGTGAAAACCCCCGGCCCGCGGACTGTCGCGCAGCAGCGCCACGGCCTCGTCCAGCGAGGTTCGGGCGAGTATCGCACGGGCCAGGATCTGGCGCGGCACGCCGGGATCGGGACCGGGCAGGCGGACATTGTTGATGGTCTGCACCAGCCCGGCCTCGTTGGCGGCGAAGGTGTGGCCGGGCAGCGAGCCGGGGTAGTAGAAGCTGATGAAGCGCGGCTCGCTGTCGATCCGCACATCGACCAGCTGGCAGCGATCCAGCAGAAACGGGTCGCCGTCCTCGTTGTGGGCGATGAGCCGGCTGTCGTCGCGGCGAACGGCCAGCGTGGTGCAACCCTCCGGCCCGGTGTGCAGCAGATCCCCCCGGCAATTCCACAGCAGCAGGTCGGCCGCCGGCATGGCCAGCGCCTCGGCCATGCCGTTCAATTCCCGCCAGATGCCGGGCTGATGGACCCGGATCAGCTCATCCACGCTCGCCAGCCAGGGATGCCATTGCCAGACCCGCAGCGCTTGCCAGGTCGGGCTCCGGGCGAGATACTCGGCCATGATCGGCCGGGCCAGTTCGCCCAGTTGCCGGCCGACTGCCTGGTGATCACCCCGGATGATGACGGGTTCGGATAAGGACATGGCGGTTTTCCCCCGGTGGATGCAAAAGATTCTGGCACCTCGGGCGACATTGTTCTATGGTTATTCCAGGCCGTCATGGCCGTTACCCATAACAACATCGAGGAGCACACACCATGCGATACCTTCCCCATGCCATCAGTCTGCTGGCCGCGGGCGCTCTGGCCACACCGGCCCTGGCCGTGGATTGTCCGATCAAGATCGGCGGCATCGCCCCGCTGTCGGCGCCGGGTTCCGTCACCGGCGGCGAGGCCATGCGTGACGCGATGCGGATCGCGGTCGAGGAGATCAACGAGGCCGGCGGCGTGCTGGGCTGCCCGGTCGAACTGGTCATCGGTGACTCCGAGGGTCTGCCCGAGCGCGGCGTGGCGGTGATGGAGCGCTTCATCAACCAGGACAATGTGGTCGCTGTCGGCGGCGGCTATCACAGCTCGGTGGGCGTGGCCAGCATGCGGGTCGCCCATGAGAACAACATGCCGGTGGTATTCGCCGAGACCTGGAGCGACCTGATCACCGCCACCCAGTACCCGCAGATCTTCCGCATCGCCCCGCTGAGTTCGGAAGTCTCGGCGGTGTTCGCGCGCTTCTCCTCGCTGGTGCCGGATGTGGAAAAGATCGTCATCATCACCGAGAACACCGACTACGGCATTCCGGCCTCGCAGGAAACCCAGGCGGGCCTGACCGAGGCCGGCATCGAGTCGTCCATCTTCACGGTGGACATCGGCACCCAGGATTTCGCCAGCCTGATCCAGCGCATCCGCGCCGAGCGGCCGGACATGATCATCACCCTGCTGACCGGCGAGGCCTCGTACAACTTCACCCAGCAGGCGGCCGATGCCGGCATCGGCCCGCAGGACATCCCCTTCTACTGCGACCAGAACTCCCTGGAGAGCGGCGCCTTCTGGACCAACGTGCCGGACGGCAACCATTGCTTCGTGACCCGCATCGGCCTGCCGCCGCAGCTGTACAACGAAGTCACCTTGAACTTCATCGACAAGTACCAGGCCCGCACCGGCAAGCAGGGCGCCGAGTCCTACGCCATGGAGGCCTATGATTCGATCCGCATCATCGCCCAGGCCATCGAGGAGGCCGGCGGCGTAGACCCCGACGCCATCATCGATGCCCTGGAAAACATCGAGCATCTGGGTTCGCTGGGCATGATCACCTTCCCCTACAATCGCGCCAACCCGCCGGAAGCGGCCGGCCGCGAGGCCAAGTGGTTCCACCAGTTCCCCGACCCGGCCATCACCGTGGTCCAGTATCAGGTGCCGGGCCAGGATTCCACCGAGGCCACCGTGGTCTGGCCGGACGCCTACAAGACCGGCGAGCCGGTGTTCGTGCCGCGCACGCCGGACG
>CAYMHN010000619.1:0-2523 GCA_964390235.1 uncultured Candidatus Competibacteraceae bacterium | reverse complement strand
CGACGAGGGTTGGTTCGATCCGCACGCCCTGCTGCGCGCCTTCCGGCGCAAGGCTCGGTCACTGGGGGTGGTCTATCGGCGGGACGCAGTGGTCGGGCTGCGGCGCGGCTGGTCGGGAATCGAAGAGGTCAAACTGGCCGGTGGCGAGCAACTGAGCGCCGGAACGGTGGTTATCGCCGCTGGTCCGCAGTCCGGCGCGGTGGCTGCCCTGGCCGGTATCGAGCTGCCGGTCAGCCCGCGCAAGCGGACCAGCTTCGTGTTCGACTGCCGTACCGATCTTGGCGCCATTCCCCTGACCATAGACCCGACCGGGGTGGCTTTCCGGCCCGAGGGCCGACAGTACATCGCCATCGTCTCGCCACCCGAGGATCAGGACCCGGACAGCACCGATCTGGAACCCGATTACAATCTGTTCGAGGAGCGGATCTGGCCGGTGCTGGCCAACCGGGTGCCGGCCTTCGAGGCCATCAAGCTCACTACCGCCTGGGGCGGTCACTACGATTACAACCGCTTCGACCAGAACGCCATCCTGGGACCACACCCGGAACTGCGCAATCTACTGTTCTGCACCGGCTTCAGCGGCCATGGTCTGCAACAGGCACCGGCCGCCGGTCGGGCCATCGCCGAGCTGATCCTGCACGGCGCGTATCGCAGCATCGATTTGAGCCGCTTCGCTTATCAGCGGCTGCTCGATCGGCGGCCGCTGAAGGAGGTCAATATGGTGTGACCTCAGCCCTGCCAGACGCCTTCCCGCACCAACTCGTCGCGCACCTGATCGACGGCCTTGCGGGTGCGCTCGATGACCTCGTCGACCTGGTCGCGGGTGATGATCAACGGCGGCGCGAAGCCGAGAATGTCGCCATGCGGCATGGCGCGCGCAACCAGCTTCTGTTCCAGGCAGGCGGCGGCGATGCGGGCGCCGACCTTGAGCGCTGGATCGAAGAACTGGCGCTGTGGCTTGTCGGCGACGAACTCCAGTGCCGCCAGCAGGCCGACGCCGCGGGCTTCGCCGACCAGCGGGTGTTCGCTGAAGGTCTCCCGCATCCGCTGCTGGAAATAGGCGCCGGTAGTGCGGGCATTGCCGGTCAGATCCTCGCGCAGGAGAATGTCCAGATTGGCCAGCCCGGCGGCGGCACCCAGGGGGTGGGCCGAATAGGTGTAGCCGTGTCCGATCGCACCCAGCTGCTCCGCGCCCTGTTCCAGCACTTCCCAGACCTTGTCGCCGACGATGACCCCGGACAGCGGTGCATAGGCACTGGTCAGGCCCTTGGCAACGGTGATCAGGTCCGGCTTGATGTCATAGTGCAGTGAGCCGAAATGGGCGCCGATGCGGCCGAAGCCGGTGACCACCTCATCGGCGATCAGCAGGATCTCGTATTTGGCCAGTACTTTCTGGATGGCTTCCCAGTAGCCCGCCGGTGGCGGGATGATGCCACCGGTGCCCAGCACCGGCTCGCCAATGAAGGCGGCCACCGTCTCCGGACCCTCGGCCAGGATCAGCTTATCCAACTCGTCGGCGCAGTATCGCGAGAACTCGCGCTCGCTCATGCCGGCTTCGGCATGGCGCCAGTAGTGCGGGGCCAGCGTATGCTTGACCGGCCCCAGCGGTAGATTGAAGGCTTTGTGGTACAGCGGCAGACCGGTCAGGCTGCCGGCCATCACGCTGGAGCCGTGATAGCCGCGCCAGCGGGCGATGATCTTCTGCTTCTCGGGCCGGCCCAGGATATTGTTGTAGTACCAGACCAGCTTGACTTGGGTCTCGTTGGCATCCGAGCCTGACAGCCCGTAATAGATCTTGCTCATGCCCGGCGGAGCCATGGCCAGCACTTTCTCCGACAGCAGCACGGTCGGCTCGTTGGAGTGCCCGGCGTAGGCATGGTAGTAGGCCAGTTTGCGGGCCTGACTGGCGATCGCCTCGGCTACCTCCTGGCGGCCGTAGCCGATGTTGACGCAGTACAGACCGGCGAAGGCGTCCAGCAACTCGACCCCGTGGCGGTCCCGGATGTAGATGTCGTGGGCCGTCTCGATGATCCGCGACGGAGCCTTGCCGTGGGCGTAATCCTTGAGATGAGTGGCCGGATGGAATACCGTGCGACGGTCGATCTCTTCCAGGCTGGGATTGTTGACTAGTGCTTCGGACATCGCTGTATTCCTCTGGGCTTGTTCTGTGCTTACCATACCGCAATCCGATGCCGTGCGGAAATCGATCGGGTGGTTGTGAAGGTAGAACATGCTGCGCTACTCTCCACGAGGAAAGCGATTTTGATCATCGTGGTAGCGAGGTGTGGCGTGTGCGGAATTGTCGGACTGTTCATCAAGAATCCGGCCCTGGAGCCGCGACTCGGCGCCCTGCTGGCGCCGATGCTGGTGGAGATGAGCGATCGAGGTCCGGACAGCGCCGGAGTCGCGATCTATCGCCAGGCCGAGCAAACCGGTTATAACAAGCTGACCGTGCTGGCCGAATCGGCCATCGACTGGTCCGTGCTGGAGCGCGCCCTGCATGCGGCTTTCGGTCCCGATGCG
>CAYMHN010000618.1:0-2525 GCA_964390235.1 uncultured Candidatus Competibacteraceae bacterium | reverse complement strand
TGGGTTGCGTTGATTTCTCATCTCGCGGGAGGGTGGCCCGGAAAGCCGTAGGGTGTGCACCGCACCGGAGGGGAACGCCTGTAGCAGCGCATCCACCAAAAAGCTATTGCACGCCTGCTGCGGGCGCGCTGCCAGCGGCCCGAGCGGTCGCGGAGGGCCTCGATCCGATCCGCCGCGCGCTCGAGCGTACTCATGGACCGCTTCGACAGGGGCGAATCCGGGGCCGCCCGGATAGCACGATCGCCCTGCTTCACAGATGCAATAGCCTTGTCATTTCAGCCTGGAACGCGGTTAGAATGCCATCTGTCCGCATTGTTGCGCGATAGCGTTGTCTGGTAGAAGGACTCGACCAGTTACATGATTGGGAAATGCGGTGACCCATCATCCTCATGTCTTCGTCATCGCCGGCCCGAACGGCGCCGGCAAGTCCACCACGGCCCCGGCCCTGCTGCGTGACTTGCTGGGCGTGGCGGAATACGTGAACGCCGATCTCATCGCCCAGGGCCTGTCGGCCTTCGATACCGAATCGGTCGCCTTCCAGGCCGGTCGGGTGATGCTCGAACGACTCCGGCAACTCGCCGACCGTCGGCACAGTTTCGCCTTCGAGACGACCCTGGCCACGCGCGGCTACGCGCCATGGCTGAAGTCGCTTCAAGCGACCGGGTATAAGGTGGATCTGCTGTTCCTGTGGCTGCCCAGCCCGGAAATGGCCGTGGCGCGGGTGGCGGAGCGGGTACGCCTGGGCGGCCATGACGTGCCGGAACCGGTCATCCGCCGCCGGTATGGGCGGGGCATGAGCAACTTCTTCCACCGGTACCGGCCGGTTGCCGACCGCTGGTGGTTGTTCGACAACACTGGCTCGGACGGGCCGCGGCTGATCGCCAGCGGCGAGAACGGACGGGAAGACGAAGTCGAAGACGATACGACCTGGACAAAGCTATTGGAGCATTACCTGATGAGTGAACCCAAGCCTGATATCGAGCAGATTCTGGCTGACAAATACCGGATCGAAGCGGCATTGCGGACGGCGGTGCGGGAAGCCCTGGCCCGGCACAAACGGGCGGGGAACCCGGTGGCGACCTGGCGCGATGGTAAAGTCGTCTGGTTGAAGCCGGAGGAAATTCCGGAGATATCGGGGACGCCGCCATGACGGAGCACCGGTTACAAGATGCGCCAAACCTGGTTTGGCGCAACAATGATTACGATGGCCGGGGTGATCCGCTCACCTCCCTGTGATGGGTCGATTCGCTACCGCTCAGACCCTCGCCGGCCCGTTGCGAAACACCAGCACCAGGCCCAGCACGATGGCTCCCAAACCCACCAGGCTCAGCAACGGCATCCGGTTGCCGAGAAACACCAGGTCCATCGCCGCCGTCACCCCGGGCACCAGGTAGAACAGGCTGGTCACGTTGACCAGATTGCCCGCCTGGATCAGCTGGTAGAACAGCAGCTGCGCGACCACCGAGATCACCAGACCCATCCACAGCAGCGGGACGAGAAAGGCCAGGGAGTATTCGAACGCGAACGGCTGGGAGGGCAGGAACAACAGGCACAGGGCGAGGCTGGCGGCGTATTGCAGGGGCAGAACCTCCATGGGCGCCTGCCGGATCCGCTTTTGCAGCATGGCCCCGATGGTCACGCAGGCCAGGGCCGCCAGGGCGAATCCCAGACCCAGGGCCGAGGTGCCGGCCAGGCCGATGCTCCGGTACACAACCAGGATCAGGCCACCCAGGGCCAGCCCCAGGCCCAGCAGTCGCCGGACGGGAAACCGCCGTTCGAGGATCAGAAGCGTCAGTATCGGTTGCACGCCGAGCACGGTGGCCAGTACCCCGGGGGTGACCCCATGGTCCAGGGCCAGCAGATAGCAGATCGAATAGCTGCCCAGCAGCAACACCCCCGCCCCGGCCACCTGCCAGCGGGTGGCGGGTGCCGGCAGCCAGCGGTGGCGCTGCCAAGCCAGCATCGAGAGTACGGTCAGCGCCAGTCCGAAGCGCAAGATCAGGAACGCGAAGGCCGAAGCATGCTCCAGCCCGAGTTTGGAAAAGATGGCTCCGCTGCTCCACAGCAGTACGAAGGTGGTCGTGGAGGCCGCGGTAGCCCACGCCGTTTTGTCGATAGTCATCGAGATTCACCTGTCACGGATGCGACAAGCCCCAGCCCGCCCGAGAGGGCGGATGTTCAGCAAACCGGGTTGAACGCTGGAGCCGCTAGTCAGCCAACGGCGATCGCGACCGGCGGATGGACGCCAGTCACGATCCGACCCGCGGGCGGCGGGGCGACGGATGAAACGAACGGCGGGTTGGCGGCGCGCACGCGCGGCTCGGCCGGGAGCCGTGGGAAACCATCGCGTGCGTGCTGAAGCATGGGATCAAGGATTGGATGAGTTGATCAATGGGGCGCTATTATACGGGCGTCGACCGCTTGCCGGTAGTGTAGGATGTGGTGAGGAACGAACCGCATCGATCGCGAACGATGCGGTTCGTTCCTCACCACATCCTACCGCCTGATGGTACCCACGACCGAAA
>CAYMHN010000617.1:0-2531 GCA_964390235.1 uncultured Candidatus Competibacteraceae bacterium | reverse complement strand
CTGGCCAAGGAGCACCTGCCCTGATGGTGCGCGGTGCGCACCCTACTGAACTGCCAGCTCAGCTCCTGCGGTCCTGATGCAGTCGTACCACGCCCCGCGGGCGGTAATGGAACTGGGTGTATTCATGGTCGATGGTATTGGCCCGGTAGCAGTACTGCTGCGGGGCATGGCAATCCAGATAGCGAGCCGGCAGCTGGCCGCAACCGGCCAGCAACAGCCCGCCGGCGGCGAGCAGGCAAAGGCGCACAAGCGGTGTCATCGGGACAGTCTCCCTGTTATCGCGGTTATAGTCCCGCGCAGTATAGCGCAATGCCTCGCCCGCTTGCGTTCAGCGCGCCGCCACCACCGACACTTCGACCCGCAGATCGGGGCCGGCCAGTCGGGCTTCGACGCAGGCCCGGGCCGGCGGGTTGCCGGGCGCCACCCAGGCATCCCAGACTTCGTTCATGGCATCGAAGTCGGCGATGTTGGGCAGATAAATGGTGGCCGACAGCAACTTGCTCTTGTCGGAACCCACCTCGGCCAGCAGAGTGTCGATGCGACCGAGGATCTCGCGGGTCTGCTCGGCCACCGAGCCGGTGGGGTTGTTGCCGGCGACCTGACCGGCCAGGTAGACGGTATCGCCGTGGATGACGATCTGGCTCATGCGGCCACCGACATGCTTGCGTTCGATGCTCATGGTGAACGGATACTCCTCGCGGTTGGCTGAATCGATCGGCCAAGGGCCGAACCGGATGTCATGATAGCCCGATTTGCAGGCGACTGCTGACCAAAGCAGCTGGTCGCGATCGACCCGCAATTGCTCGATTATCTCGTACTCAGAAATACCATCCAGTCGTCCCATCAGAGATTGACGATCAACGGATAATCGAAGGCATCGGCGGCAGGTGGAAGCGACGTCTGCTGTTGCCGTTCACGCCGGGCATCAAGCAGCTTTCTAGCCACATCTCTTGCAATTTCCAGGGTTTCGGTAATAGTGCGTCCCTGAGCTACCAGGCCGGGTACTTCATCTGAAGTCGCCAGGTAAACTCCTTCGGGCAGTCGCTCAATATGCAGATTCACAATCTGTTCCATGTACACACACCTCGATGCTTAGCCAAGTTTGGAAGCAGTCTGTCAGATCGACACGACTCTCCTCAAGTACAAACATACCCTTTGCGGTATCCTGACGCCTGATTACATCCAGCGGAGGACGAAAATGCTGAAAATCCGGGGCCGAACCAGTTCGGTCAATGTGCAGGCGGTCGCCGATCACAACCGCCCGTCCACCAACTCCAGCGGCAGTATGCCCTTGACATCGAACAGCACCGCCTCGGGTCGGGCCAGGGCGCGGATGGCGGCGGCGCCCAGGGTGATGTACTGCCCGTGGGCCACCGCCAGGATCACGGCGTCGTAGCGGCCCGGCTCCAGCGTCTGTTGCAACGCTATGCCGTATTCGGCCCGGGCTTCCTCGGGATCGGCCCAGGGGTCGTGCACCTCGACACGGGCGTGGTAGGACTGCAACTCGCGGACGATGTCGATGACCCGGGTATTGCGCAGATCCGGACAGTTTTCCTTGAAGGTCAGGCCGAGGACCAGAATCCGGCTGTCGACCACGTGCAGCCGGCGCCGGGTCATCAGCTTGACCACCCGCTCGGCGACATAGGCGCCCATGCCGTCATTGATCCGCCGACCGGCCAGGATCATTTCCGGATGGTAGCCCACGGCCTGGGCCTTGTGGGTCAGATAATAGGGGTCCACGCTGATGCAGTGACCACCGACCAGACCGGGGCGGAACGGCAGGAAATTCCACTTGGTGCCAGCGGCCTCCAGCACCGCCCGGGTGTCGAGGTCGAGCCGCTCGAACAGCATGGCCAACTCGTTGATCAGGGCGATATTGAGATCGCGCTGGGTATTCTCGATCACCTTGGCCGCCTCGGCGACCTTGATGCTGCTGGCTTTGTGGGTGCCTGCAGTAATGATGCCGGCGTACAGAGCGTCGATGAAGTCGGCCGCCGCGGGGCTGGAGCCGGCGGTGACCTTCATGATGTCGGTGACTCTATGGGTCTTGTCGCCGGGATTGATCCGCTCGGGGCTGTAGCCGACATGGAAGCCCGTGCCCCCCGCCGAGGCATCGCGCAGATAGCGCAGGCCGGATTCCCGCTCCAGCACCGGGACGCAGACCTCTTCGGTGGCACCCGGGTAGACGGTCGACTCGTAGATCACCACGTCGCCGTCCTTCAGCACCCGACCGATGGTCTCGCTGGCGCGCAGCAAGGGCGTGAAATCGGGGCGCTTGTGCTCGTCGATCGGGGTGGGCACGGTGACGATATAGACGTTACAGGCACCCAGCTGCCGGGCGTCGGTGGTGAAGCGTAGCCAGGTGGCCGCGGCCAGTTCCTCGGCATCCACTTCGCGGGTGCTGTCCAATCCGGCGCGCAGTTGCTCGATGCGCCCGGGGTTGATGTCGAAGCCCAGGGTAGGATGGCGCCTGCCGAACTCGACCGCGAGCGGCAGGCCCACATAGCCCAGGCCGATGACGGCGAGACGGA
>CAYMHN010000616.1:0-2532 GCA_964390235.1 uncultured Candidatus Competibacteraceae bacterium | reverse complement strand
CCGAAACCGATCATAAATGCTCCCTGGGCAGGCTCCGCTCCCAGCGCTGTTCGTGGACCAGGGTGTCACCCTCGTAAGCCTCGACCCGAGCGACCAGGTAAAACTGCCCGGCGTCGCAGTACAGGCTGGCTCGGGCCTCGGTGCGCACCGACCAGGCGCCGCGGCTCAGGGTCTGGGTCCAGTGGGTGTCCAGGCGCGCCGTGGTCGGGTCGGTGGGGTCGATCTGATAGTACTCGCGGGCCACCGAGCCGCGCGTCAGACCGATGCTCAGGTCCTCGTGCGCGCCGAAATCGTCGATGAACTCGGCCCTACTCAGGCCGGTGGCATAATCGCGGCTGAAACGACGCATATGGGCCGGCGGGCGGATATCACGGGTCGCCAGCGGCGGGGCGCCTTCCGGTTCGGCGAATGGCGGAACCGGCTGGCCGTTCTCCCGGCGTGTCGGCAGCACCAGTCGGGAACTCTCGGTTGACAGGGTCAGGGTGACCGGTGCCGGATCGGGCCAGATCATCGGCCAGTAGGCGGTCGAGATCGACACGCGCAGCCGCTGGCCGGCTCTGAACCGGTGGGCGCAGTGGTCCAGTCCCAGTTCAACGGTCTCGGCTTGCCCCGGCGTCATGGCTTGCGGTTCGGCTGGACCGTGGCGATGGCTGAGATTGAGCACCCCGTAGGTCACGCGCTCGACCGAACCGTCCGGGTTGATGGCGTTGAGCCGCACCGCCACATGGGCCTGCGGTCGGTCCACCGCGAGTTTCAGCTCGACCCGCGGCGCGCCGAGGATGTCCAGATCGCGTTCCAGCACCGGGCCGTCGAAGACCAGCGAGCGACCGTCGTCCAGGCGCTGATCGGCTGGCAGTTCCGGCCCCAGCCAGATGGCGCAGTACTCGCCGGCGCATTCGCCGGTGTCCTCGGGTGACCGATAGTGTAGCGAGATGTTCGGACCGGCTCGGTCGGTCAACTCGCCCGCACCCAGATACAGCCGCTGTTCGCTGATGTTGGGCGAGGGCCAGACCGGTTCGCTGATCCAGCGTCCCGGCCGGTGGTCGTACATCGCCCGCGGCGGCCCGCCGTCCTGGCAATAGACCCGGTAGTCGGGATCGTCCTCGACTCCGGTGGGAAGGTCCTTCAGCCAGCGATCCCACCAGCGCAGCGACTCCTGCAGAAAACCGATGCGTGGCTCCGGTACCGCGAAATGCGGATACTTGTGCACCCAGGGGCCGATGATGCCCTTGCAACAGACCTGCTTGAGCTGTTCGACCAGTTGCGGCACGGCGTTCTTGTAGGCATCGCCCCAACCGCCCACGGCCAGCACCGGTACCTGTATGGCCGTATAGTCCTCGCAGACGCTGCCATGCTTCCAGTAGTCATCGCGGTGTTGGTGGCTCAGCCAGATCTCGGCCAGATGCGGCTGGTTCTCCAGTCGGTGCAGCCACAGTTCCCGCCAGCGCTCGCCGACCAGCGTCGGGTCCGGCGGGCGGCTGGAATAGGACAACATGGTCGAGGACCAGCCCAGATTCTCGGCCAGCAGGCAGCCGCCCTTGTAGTGGATGTCGTCGGCGTAGCGGTCCACGGTGGAGCACAGGCTGATCACCGCGCCCAGTGCCGGCGGTTGCCGGGCGGCCACTTGCAAGCCGTTGAAGCCGCCCCAGGAGATGCCGATCATGCCCACCCGGCCGCTGCACCAGGACTGGTCGCTGATCCAGCGGATCACTTCCAGGGCGTCGTCCTGCTCCTGCGGCGCGTACTCGTCCCACATCAGGCCGTCGGACTCGCCGTTGCCGCGCATGTCCACCCGCAGGCAGGCGTAACCGTGGCCGGCGAACCAGGGATGGGTCAGGGCATCGCGGACCGCCGTGCCGTCGCGCTTGCGATAGGGCAGGTATTCCAGTATGGCCGGCACCGGATCGGCTTGCGCGTCCTCGGGCAGCCAGATCCGGGCCGCCAGCCGGCAGCCGTCGGCCAAGGTGATCCAGGTATTCTCGATCTCCCGGACCGGCCTTGGAAAGGTCTCGACGATACGCATGGGATCAGCCGAACCACCAGCGCTCGATGGACTTGTGACCGTCCATGTCCATATTGTTGCCAAGCTGCTCCGGATGTTGCAGTTGGGTGCTGTGGGCACCGACATAGCTGGCCAGCATCAGTACCGCCGCGCCACCCTCGTCGCGCACCAACTGCTGCATCTCGGTGTACAGGGTCTGGCGCCGCTCCTGGTCGAGTTCGGCGCGGGCCGCCAGCAGCAGTTCATTGAAGCGTTCATGGTGCCAGTGGGTATCGTTCCAGGCCGCGCCGGTGGCGTAAGCGGTCGAGAACATCCAGTCGGCGGTGGCCCGGCCGCCCCAGTAGCACATGCACCAGGGCTTGCGCATCCAGACATTGGACCAGTAGCCGTCGTTGGGCTCGCGCACCACATTGATGTCGATGCCGGCGGCGGCGGCGTGTTCCCGGTACAGCACGGCGGCATCGGCGGCGCCGGCGAAGGCGCCATCGGCGGCGGACAGATCGACCCGCGGCGTGTCCAGCCCGGCCTGC
>CAYMHN010000615.1:0-2534 GCA_964390235.1 uncultured Candidatus Competibacteraceae bacterium | reverse complement strand
TATGTGGACCCTGAGGAACACCCGCGCAGCGCCGCCGTCCGCGAGACCCTGGAAGAGACCGGTCTGATCATCGAGATCGAGGCTCTGGTCGAGGTCTATCACACTCCGCCGGTCAAGGGCGGCGCCTCGATCTTCATCCTCTATCGGGGGGTGGTGATCGGCGGCCAGCTGGCCGCGGCCGACGATGCCAGCGCAGCGGGTTTCTATGCCACCGACCGGCTGCCGGGCGAGTTGGCCTTCGCCAGCACCCTGGACGCGCTGCTGCGGCTATCCGGGTGAGCCTTATCCCTAGCAAGAGAGAATACGCCATGATCCCTGCCTGCAAGCACACCCTGCACAAGACCGTGCATCACCTCGGGTGGAACAATGCCAACCCCCCGGCGCTGACCATCGCCCCGGGAGACACGGTGGAACTCGACACGGTTGATTCCTCCGGCGCGCAGCTCGATCCCGACTCCACGGTGGAGGCTATCGGTACCCTGGATTTCGGCAAGGTCAATCCGGTCACCGGCCCGATCTTCATCGATGGGGCCGAACCAGGCGATGCCGTCAAGGTGACCGTGCTCGGGCTGTCGGCCTCCGGTTGGGGCTGGACGGCCAATATCCCCGGATTCGGCCTGCTGGCCGACCAGTTCACCGACCCGGTGCTGCACATCTGGCGCTACGATACCCAGCGCCTGACACCCGCCGCCTACGGTCCGGGCGGACGGGTGCCGCTCAAACCGTTCTGCGGTACCATCGGGCTGGCGCCGGCCGAGCCGGGCACCCACAGCATCGTGCCGCCGCGCCGCGTCGGCGGCAATATGGATATCCGCGATGTCGGCGAGGGCACGGAACTGTGGCTGCCGGTCGAAGTGGCGGGCGGACTGTTTTCGGTCGGGGACACCCATGCCGCCCAGGGTGATGGCGAGGTCTGCGGCACGGCCATCGAAAGCCCGATGAAGGTGGCCCTGGCCTTCGAGCTGGAGAAGAACGCCAGACTGGCCTTCCCGCGGTTTCGCACCCCCGGTCCGGTCAGCCGCCATTTCGATGTCAAGGGCTACGAGGTGACCACGGGCATCGGGCCGGATCTGATGGAGGCCGCGCGCGCCGCGGTCATGGGCATGATCGATCTGCTCGGCACCAGCCACGGCTTGTCGGCCGAGGATGCCTATCTGCTGTGCAGCGTGGCCGGTGATCTGCGGATCAGCGAGATTGTCGACCAGCCGAACTGGGTGGTGTCATTCTACTTTCCGCGGGTGGTGTTCGACTGATTCAGTCCCGGGGGTCCAGGACATCGCGCAGGCCATCGCCGAACAGGTTGATCCCCAGCACGGTAATGAAGATGGCCAGCCCCGGCCAGAATGCCGCCCATGGGGCCTGTTCCATGTAACCGGAGCCCAAGCGCAGCATCGACCCCCAACTCGGGGTCGGTGGTTGCACGCCCAGGCCCAGAAAGCTGAGCGCGCTTTCGACCAGAATGGCGGTGGCCATGCTGACCGACATCTGGATCAGGATCGGGCTGGTGATATTGGGTAGCACATGCTTGAGCATGATGCCCGGGTGCCGGTTGCCCAGCGCCCGGGCCGCCTCGACATACTCGGTTTCGCGCACGCTGAGGGTCTGGGCGCGGGCCAGGCGAATGAAAATCGGCGCATAGACGATGCCGATGGCCACCATCGCCGTGCTCAGGCTGGGTCCGAGCACGGCGGTCAGCGCCAAGGCCAGGACGATCACTGGAAACGCCATCATGGCGTCGGTCAGACGCATGATCACGACCTCGTCCAGAAACCCCCGAAAATAGCCACTGATCAGGCCGATGGGCACGCCGATCCCGACGGCGATCAGCACCGCGATCAGGCCGGCTTGCAGCGACGCGCGCGCCCCGTAGATCAGCCGGCTGAGAATATCCCGGCCGATCTCGTCGGTCCCCAGCAGATACGGCCCGCCGGGCGGGGCCAGGATGGCCATGAAATCCGGCCGGGTGGGGTCATGGGGGGCGATATGCTCGGCGAACACGGCGACCACGATGATGCCCAACACGATCAGCAAACCGAGGGTGGCGAGCGGTTTGCGCAGCATTTTGCGCAGGGCGCGCGGCATCATTGTTCCTTGATCCGCGGGTCGAGCAGGGTATAGGAGATATCGGTGAGCAGATTGATCAGGACCACCGCCACCGCGAAGATCAGCACCAGGCTTTGCATCATCACCAGATCCAGGCGCAGCACCGAGCCGTAGATCAATCGACCGAAACCGGGCAGACCGAAGATCGTGTCGATCACCACCACATTGCCGAGCAGCGCCGCGAACTCGACGCCGAGGATGGTGACCAGCGGGATCAGCGAGGTGCGCAGCGCGTGTTTCAGGATCACCTGGCGGTTGCTCAGGCCCTTGGCGCGCGCGGTGCGCACGTAGTCACTGTTGAGGACTTCCAGCATGCTGGAGCGCACCAGCCGCATGAAGATGCCCGCGGGTCGCAGACCCAGGGCGATGGCCGGCAGCAGGGAGTGTTGCAGGCTGAGCAGCCAGTCCTCGTGCCAGCGCACGAAACCCGA
>CAYMHN010000614.1:0-2538 GCA_964390235.1 uncultured Candidatus Competibacteraceae bacterium | reverse complement strand
GCGTGCGTCCCCTGCTCCACAATCCGCCCGTCGTGGATCACCACGATCAGGTCGGCGTTGACCACGGTCGACAGCCGGTGGGCGATCACGAAGGCGGTGCGGCCCTCCAGCAGGTGCGCCAGCGCGGCCTGGATGGTGCGCTCGGTCTGCGTGTCTACGCTGGAAGTGGCCTCGTCCAGGATCAGGATGCGCGGGTCGGCCAGCAGCGCCCGGGCGAAGGAGATCAACTGGCGTTGCCCCACCGACAGCAGCGCGCCGCCCTCCTCCACCGAGGTGTCGTAGCCTTCGCGCAGGCGCATGATGAACTCGTGCGCCCCCACCGCCCGGGCGGCCGCCTCGATCTCCTCGTCGCTGGCCTCCAGCCGGCCGAAGCGGATGTTGTCGCCGATCGTGCCGTTGAACAAGAATGGGTCCTGCAAGACGATGCCCATCTGGCTGCGCAGGCTGCGCTGGGTGACGTGGCGCAGGTCGTACCCGTCCACCAGCACCCGGCCCCGCGTCGGGTCGTGGAAGCGGCTGAGCAGCTTCACCAGGGTCGACTTGCCCGCCCCGGTCTCGCCCACCAGGGCCACCGTCATGCCGGCCGGGACGTGCAGGTCCACCTCCATCAGCACCGGGTCGCCGCTCGGCCCGGGTTCAGCGCCATCGCCGGAGACCTGGTCGCTGTAATAAAAGGAGACGTTTTCGAAGCGCACCTCGCCGCGGATGGGCGGCAGTTCTCGGGCGTCGGGGGCGTCTTGCACTTCCACTGGCGTGTCCATCAGGGTGAAGATGCGCTCGCCGCCTGCCATGGTCGATTGGAAGGAGTCGTACCTGCGGCTCAGGTCGCGCACCGGCTCGAAGAAGCGCTCGATGTACAGCACGAAGGCCACCAGCACGCCCGGGGTGATCGGGTCTGCCCCGCCCAGGTCGGCGCCCAGCACGGCCGTGCCGCCCAACCAGACCACCAGGGCGGTGGCCAGGCTGCCCATCAAGTCGATCACCGCCGGGAAAGACGCCGCGATGCGCGCCGCCGCCAGGTTGGCGTCCAGGTTGTTCTGGTTGACCTCGTCCCGGAAGCGGCCGTAGTTGACCGACTGGCGGGAGAAGGCCTGCACCACCCGCACCCCGTTGATGTTCTCGGCCAGCACCGAGTTCACCCAGCTGATCGCAGCCCGCACCAGGCGGTAGTTGTCGCGGGCCTTCCTGCGGAAGACGATGGTGGCGGCGATCATCAGCGGCAGCACGGTGAAGGTCAATAACGACAGGCGCAGGTTCATGCTCATCATGACCAGGATGATGCCGAGGATGGTGAACAGGTCGCGGGCGATGGCCAGCACGGCCCAGGTCAGGAACTCGCGCAGCACCCCCACGTCGTTGATCACGCGGGTGAAGACCCGGCCAACGCTGTAGTGGCTGTAGAAGGACAGCGACAGGTCCTGCAGGTGCTCGAACAGGCGGGCGCGCAGGTCGTAGATGATCGACTGCCCGGCGCGGGCCATGATGTTGACCCGTATGTAGATAGAAATCCACTGTACGCCGGCCGCCAGCAGGAAGAGCAGCACGGTCTGGCGCAGGACGGGCAGCGAGCCGGCCTCGATACCCGAGTCCAGCGCCACTTTGACCAGGTACGGGCCGGCCACCGCCGCCGCTGAGTTGGCCAGCATGAGCAGCAGCGAAACCAGCAGCTGCCCCCGGTAAGGCCGCACGAACCCGAGCAGCCGCCGGGTCACCGCCGGGTCGAAACCTTTCATCATTATTTCTTCAGTGGGTGGTGAAATTTGAGCCATAAGAAATTGTTGATTGCTGATTACTGACCGCCGGCGGTAGACAGGAGATGGTAGACAGTAGACAGGAGATGGTAGACAGTAGACAGCGGGCAGCCGTCGGCGGTCTACCGTCTACGGTCTACCGACTACCGTCTACCGTCTGCTGTCTACCCTCCTCCATCTCCTGCCTGAACCGCTCCTGGTCGCGCAGCTGCAGCTCGTAGATCTCCCGGTACAGGCCGGGTTGGGCCAGCAGTTCCCGGTGGGCGCCGCGCTGGACGATGCGCCCGCGGTCCATCACCAGGATCAGGTCGGCCCGCCGCACGGTCGACATGCGGTGGGCGATGACGAAGGTGGTGCGGCCCTCCATCATCTCGCCCAGCGCCCTCTGGATCAGGCGCTCGGTCTGCGTGTCCACGCTGGAGGTCGAGTCGTCCAGGATCAGGATGCGCGGGTCCATCAACAGCGCCCGGGCGATGGCCACCCGCTGGCGCTGCCCGCCCGACAGGGTCACGCCCCGCTCGCCCACCACCGTGTCGTAGCCCTCGGGCAGCTCACCGATGAACTCGTGCGCCTGGGCGGCCTTCGCTGCGGCGACGATCTCCTCTTCGCTCGCCTCCGGCCGGCCATAGGCGATGTTCTCGCGGATGGTGGCCGAGAAGAGCAGCGAGGTCTGCAAGACGATGCCGATCTGCCGGCGCAGCGAGACCAGCTCCACCTGGCGCACGTCGTGTCCGTCCACCAGCACGGCCCCTTCGCTGGCGTCGTAGAAGCGCGAGATCAGGTTCAC
>CAYMHN010000613.1:0-2542 GCA_964390235.1 uncultured Candidatus Competibacteraceae bacterium | reverse complement strand
GCCCGGTAGGCTCGTTCTGTCCTCTCCCATCTCCTGTCGCGATCCATCGCCCAGCAGCAACGCTGGCGGGACGGTCGCCTGCACGGTTTCCACGATCCGCGACCGGGGCTGCCGGGCGCGCAGCCAGTCGCGTACTTCGGCACGCTCGGTTTCACCGACCAGATCGCATTTGTTCAGCACCAGGAGATCGGCGACCTCCAGCTGCCGGCGCACGGTATCACCGATTCGCGGATCGTTCGCCTGTGCGCGCAGCGTCTCGGCATCGGCCAGCACGATCACCCCGTGCAGGCGATACGCCCGTCCGGCCAGGCCGATCTGGGCGATCTTCCAGGGGTCGGCCACCCCGCTGGTCTCGATCAGCAGATGCTCCGGCGGCTCGGCGCGCTGGCGCAGGGCCAGCAGGGTCTGCATCAAGCCGCCGGCCAAGCTGCAACAGACACAGCCATTGGCCAGGCTGATGGTATCACCGTCATGGGCGACGATCAGCTCGGCGTCGATGGCGATCTCGCCGAAGTCGTTGACCAGCACGGCCACCCGCCGCAGCCGACTGCGCAGCAGGTGGTTCAGCAGCGTGGTCTTGCCGGCGCCGAGAAAGCCGCCCAGCACGGTGAGCGGGATCGGGGTCACCGCCCCGCCTTGAACACCTTGCCGCCCAGCACCGTCCCCCATACCCGGATATCCTTCAGGGCCTCCGGCGCCACCGCCAGCGGGTCGTCCTCCAGCACCGCGAAATCGGCGAACTTGCCGACCTCGATGCTGCCGATCAGATGGTCCAGTTTCAGCGTGTAGGCCGCGCCCAGGGTGATGGCCTGCAAGGCGTCCTCGACCGATATCCGTTCCGACTCGCCCAATACCCGACCGGTGGCGGTTTGCCGGTTGACCGCGCACCAGGCGGTGAACAGCGGCCCGATCGGCGTCACCGGGGCGTCGGAATGGATGGCAAAAGGTATCCCCAGACGCCGGACCGTGGCCACGGCGTCCATGCGGTTCGCCCGATCCGGGCCGATGCTCAGCGCATAGTGCTGGTCTCCCCAGTAATAGAGGTGATTGGCGAACAGATTGGCGCATCCGTCCAGCGCCCGCAGCCGCCGGAACAGCGCCGCATCCATCAGCTGGCAGTGTTGCAGGGTGTGGCGGTGATCCGGACGCGGCGTCTCGGCCAGTGCCGCTTGCAGGGCGTCCAGAGTCACCTCGGAAGCCTCGTCGCCATTGGTGTGGATGTGCAACTGGAGGCCGGCGGCATTGTAGGTCCGGACCAGCTCGTGGATCTGCCTCGGGGGGATCACCCAAATGCCGTTGGCGACCGCGCGGCGGACCGTGCCGTTGTAGAATCCCGGCCAGCGCACCCGCGCGGTATAGCCCTGGATGGTACCGTCGGTGATCAGCTTGACGATGCCGAAATGCAGCTTGTCGGTATTGGTCGCGCGCAAGGCCAGCACCTTGTCGGCGAGTTGCCGCGAATCGCCCCCGGCGCCGGCCTGGCTGGCGACCAGGCGCAGCGGATAATCGGGGTCGGCGGTGGCGGCACGGAAGTTGGCGATGGTGGAGTCGGACAATTCGTTGAGCAGATCGGTGGCGGTGGTCACCCCGGCCAGCTGGGCCACTCGGGCGAAATTCCAGACTGCTTCCAGGGACTCGGTGCCGCTGAAGAACTCGCCGCCAGCCACGGTGAAGGCCAGGAACATGGCGGCGAACTCCTGCAACTCGCCGCTCGGTAGCTCGTCCTCGCCGATCACAATGCCCTCGACCAGGCTGCCGGCGGTGATGCCGGCGGCCTCCAGCACCAGGGTGTTGACGTTGACCAGATGGACGCTGGTATGCATGACCACGATCGGCCGGGTGGTGGACACGCTGTCCAGCTGCGCGCGCACCATGCGCGGGCCGCCGAAGTAGATCGGATCGAAGCCCCAGGCCAGCAGCGGGGTATCGGCCTCGGGCAAGGCGGCCTCGGCCGCGCGCAGCCGGTCCAGCACCGCGTCGATGGATTTCAATCCCGGCCAGTGGCGCCCGTCCGGACCGCTACGGTCGTAATAGCCGACATAGGTATAGCGCCACATGCCGCCTTCCAGCACATGGCAATGCCCTTCGACCATACCCGGCATCAGTACCTGGTCGGCGAACCGGCGGTCGATGTCCAGTTCGCCCCAGCCACGCATGGCGTCGATCTCGCCCACGGCCAGGATGCGCCCGTCGCGGACGGCGACCGCTGGCGCCTCGGGCTGCATCGGGTTCATGGTGAGTATCTTGCGGGCGGGGTAAACGGTGATCCAGGTCATGGTCATGGGTCCGGGTTATTGGGAGAATGTAAGAATACTTTCGAAAGTTGAGCATATTCGCTTGAAATGGCCAAGTTCAACCCTGCCGAGCCTGTTCGCGGCCGGCTACCGGCTGGTACTCGGCATGCCACGCCGGCTGCTGGCTTGCTGGGTCAAGCCCCGGATCCTGCCCGAACCGCTCCCGGACCTCGCGCCGGACGGTCGGACGGTCTACTACGTACTGGAAAACCGGCTGCTGGCCGACCTGCTGGTGCTGGAGCAGGCTT
>CAYMHN010000612.1:0-2546 GCA_964390235.1 uncultured Candidatus Competibacteraceae bacterium | reverse complement strand
TACAGTTTCATCATGCATTTGTGGATCACCGCCTTCTTCTACGCCATCCTGGCGTCGAGCTGGGCGCTGCTGGCCGGTTACGCCGGGCAGTTCTCCTTCGCCCACATGGCCTTCATGGCGTTGGGCGGCTACACCACCGGGCTGTTCAACAACTACCTGTATTTCTCCAGCGCGCCGACCAACAGCTGCGCCGAATTCGCCTTCGGCGATCGCTGGCTGGTGTTCCTGGACCCCATAGGGGTGGCCTCCGTGCCGCGCACCTGTCTGGACCTCGCCCGCGCCAACTGGGCCACGGACGTGGTCGTCACCCAGCCCTCGCTGTGGTTCGGCATCCTGTTCGGGATCGTGGTCGGCGGGCTGTTCGGCTTTCTGATCGGTGCCCTGGTGCTGCGCCTGCGCACCGTGTATCTGGCCCTGTTCACGGTCGGGTTCTCGGAGATCGTGCGCGCCGTGATCAGCGCCGAGATCGCCGTCACCCGCGGCCAGGCCGGGCTGGAACTCAAACCGCTGTTCCCCGACGGCATCACCCTGTTCGGCACCTATTTCAACGCCACCCACAAGCTGCCGCCCTATTACCTGATGCTGGCCCTGTTCCTCGGCTGTCTGGCGATCATGGGGCTGCTGGTGCGCTCGCGCTTCGGCCTGTTCATCCGCGCCCTGCGCGAGGACGAGGACGCCGCCCAGGCGCTGGCGGTGAATACCGTGCGCTACAAGATCCTGGTGTTCGTGATCACCGCCATGATGGCCGCCGCCGCCGGCGCCGTGCAAGCCCATTACATCGGCATCATCACCCCGAATATCCTGATCCTGTTGCAGATGAGCCTGGTTATCGCCATGGCGGTGATCGGCGGCCTGGAAAGCATCGTCGCCGCAGCCATCGGCGCCATCATCATCCAGTTCGCCCTGGAGCTGCTGCGCACCAGCTTCGACATCGGCCCCTGGACCATCGACATGTCGGTCTGGCGACTGGTGTTCTTCGGCCTGCTGCTGATGCTGACCCTGCGCTTCTTCCGCAACGGCCTGATCCATTCGCTGATCCTCAGGATCGAGCGCGGCGCGGTCGCCAAGGAGACCGTCGCCAAGCGCCAGGCGACGCCGGACGAGGCGAGCGGCACGGAGAAATCGGCATGATCCAGCTGGCGGTCAACGATATCCACATGCGCTTCGGCGGCCTGCATGTGCTCAAGGGGGTGAGTTTCGGCGTCCAGGGTCCGGAACTGATCGGCCTGATCGGTCCCAACGGCGCCGGCAAGACCACCCTGACCAATATCCTGGACGGCGCCATCAAGCCCTCCAGCGGCACGGTCCACCTCAATGGCGCGCGCATCGACCACCTACCGCCCTACAAAGTGACCCAGGCCGGGGTCGGGCGCACCTTCCAGGTCACTCGCGCCTTCCGCCGCATGACGGTGCTGGAGAACCTCTACGTCCCGGCCCTGGCCATGCATCCGGGCGCGCGGGCCAGCCAATACCATCAGAAAGCCATGCATGTGCTGGAGTTCCTGACCATAGACCACCTGCGTAACGAATACGGCCGGGCCCTGTCCGGCGGCCAGCAGAAACTGCTGGAACTGGGCCGGCTGCTGATGCTGGACCCGGATATCTTCATCCTCGACGAACCGTTCGCCGGCGTCCATCCGCGGCTGATGGAGATCATCTACCGCTTCATCCAGCACGTGAACGACCAGGGCAAGGCCATCATCCTGATCAGCCACCAGATGGAATCGATCTTCACCCTGTGCCGGCGGCTGCTGGTGCTGAACTACGGCGATCTGATCGCCGACGGCGAACCGGACACGGTCAAGCGTGACCCCAAGGTGATCGAGGCCTATCTGGGCGAGGACGAGGACCAGTCCGGGGTCGGTCTGGTCACGCTGAGGGACTGACGATCATGCTCGAAGTCCAAGATCTGTACGTCGGTTACTACGCCGATCTGAACATCATCCAGGGTCTGAATCTGGTCGCCCAGCCCGGCAAGATCACCACCATCCTGGGCGCCAACGGGGTCGGCAAGTCCACCGTGCTCAAGGCCATCTACGGCTTTCTGCGCCCCAACCGCGGCGAGGTGCTGCTCAACGGCGAGAGCATTGTCGAAATCCCGGCCCACGACCGGATCCTCAAGGGTCTGGCCTACATCCCGCAACAACCCGGCATCTTCAAGTACATGTCGGTGGAGGAGAACCTGCAACTGGGCGGCTGGACCTTCCGCCGCGACCGGCGCCAGATCCGGCGTAAGATCGAAGCCAATTACGAGCGCTTCCCGATCTTGCGCGACAAACGCAAGCAGGCCACCGGCGAGCTGTCCGGCGGCCAGCAACGCATGGTCGAGATCGGCCGCACCCTGATGTCGGAACCGACCGTGATGCTGGTCGACGAACCCACCGCCGGCCTGTCCAAGATGCTGGCCGAGGAGGTCTACCAGATGCTGGTCGACCTGCGCGACCGCGACGGCATGACCATCCTGCTGGTCGACCAGGAAATCCGCCACGCCCTCAAGATCGCCGACTACGTCTACGTGCTGGAACTGGGCCGCAACAAGTTCGAGG
>CAYMHN010000611.1:0-2547 GCA_964390235.1 uncultured Candidatus Competibacteraceae bacterium | reverse complement strand
TGCCTGCAACGGGCGGGCAATTACGCCCCGCCGCCGGACGCCTCCGACCTGCCCGGCCTGGAAGTGGCCGGCCGGGTGGTCGCGGTGGGCGAGGCGGTCGGTGCATGGCGGATCGGCGACCGCATCTGCGCCCTCACCCATGGCGGTGGCTATGCCGAGTACTGCGTGGCCCCGGCCGGCCAGTGTCTGCCGATACCGGCCGGTTTCAGCCCGGAACAGGCGGCGGCCCTGCCGGAGAACTATTTCACCGTCTGGACCAATGTGTTCGACCGCGGCCGGCTGGCCCCCGACGAGTCTCTGCTAGTCCACGGCGGCGCCAGCGGCATCGGCACCACCGCCATCCAGCTGGCCCGGGCGCTGGGCTCGCGCGTCATTGCCACCGCCGGCAGCGCGCGCAAGACCGCCGTCTGCCAGGAGCTGGGCGCGGAGCGGGCGGTGAACTACCGGGAGGAGGATTTCGTCGCGGCGGTCGAGGATTTCACCAAAGGTCGCGGCGTGGACGTGATTCTGGACATGGTGGGCGGCGACTACATCGCCCGCGACCTGCAAGCGTTGGCGGTCGACGGACGACTGGTGTTGATCGCCTTTCTGCGCGGTCCCAGGGTCGAACTCAACCTGGCTCCGCTGATGGTCAAGCGCCAGACCATCACCGGCTCCACCCTGCGCCCGCAGTCGCTAGTGGCCAAGGCCGCCATTGCCCGGTCCTTGCACGAAAAAGTCTGGCCGCTGCTGGAAGCCGGCACGGTCCAGCCGATCATCGACCGGGTCTTCCCCCTGACCGAGGCCGTCCGCGCCCACCGGATCATGGAGGCCAACGAGAACATCGGCAAGCTGCTGTTGCGGGTGCGTGACTGAGCCAGGGTAACCGAGGTGTTTCGTGATGCGCGTGATCTGCCCGACGGCGCCTTGATCGAGGCCGATGTCTGCATCGCGGGTGCCGGGGCAGCCGGGATCACCCTGGCCCGTGATCTGAGCGGCGGCGAGCTACGCGTCTGCCTGCTCGAAGCGGGCGGCCTGGAGCCGGACAGCGAAGATCAGGCCCTGTATGAAGGCCACAACATGGGGCTTCCCTACATCGATCTGGACCGGTGTCGCCTGCGCTATTTCGGCGGATCGACCAACCATTGGGGCGGCTGGTGCCGACCGCTGGAACCGGAGGATTTCGAACCACGGGAGTGGCTGGCGCACAGCGGCTGGCCACTGCGCTTCGACGACTTGCGACCATATTATCTGCGCGCCCAGCGCACCTGCGAGATCGGCGGCTTCGAGTACGACGCCGGCACGCTGAGTCGCCGCAGCGGCAAACCCCTGCTACCACTGGATGCAACCAGGGTGGCCAGCCCGATCTACCACTTCAGCCCGCCGACCCGCTTCGGGTCACGCTACCACAACGACCTCGCGGCGTCCGCCAAGGTCACGGTGCAACTCCACGCCAACCTGTTCAACATCCGGCTGGACCCCAACGGCGCACGCGTCGCGACGCTGGAGTGCATCACCCGCAGCGGGCGCCGGTTTTCGGTCCGGGCCGATCGCCATGTACTCGCGCTGGGTGCCATCGAGAACGCGCGCCTGCTGCTCGCCTCCAACGATCGCCGGTCGGAAGGTGTCGGCAACACCGGGGATCTGGTCGGGCGTTACTTCATGGAACACCCCCATGTCTACCAGGCGGGCTATCTGCTGCTCAAGCAAGTCGAGGACATCACCTTCTACCTGCCGCATACGGTGGATACCTTCGATGAGGCGGCGGACCAGGTCCGCCCGGTTCGGATGCTCGGCGCCCTGGGCTTGCCGGGGCCGCTACGCGCCCGCCAGCAGATCCTGGGCATGGCCTGCACGCTGGTTCCGCTCGACCTCGCAACAGCCGAGCAACGGTTCGACGCAATCGGTCCTTCGGCGTTACGGTCCTTGTTGCGAGCAGCTCCCGAGCAGCTTTCGCTGTATGAAATCGCGGTACGCTCCGAGCAAAGCCCGATCCCCGAGAGCCGGGTGCGCTTGACCAGTGAGCACGATGCCCTGGGGATGCCCCGTTGCGAGTTGGACTGGAACCTGGGGGACCGGGATCTGCACGACATCCTGCGCACGCTGCGCTGGATCGGGGCGGAACTCGGCCGTTCGGGGATCGGGCGCATCCGGCTCCCCCTGGATGAGGACGGTCGTTTCGCCCCGCCACGAATCGACGGCGGCTGCCATCACCTGGGCACCACCCGCATGAGCGACGACCGCCGCACGGGCGTGGTCGATGCCAACAGCCGGGTACACGACTGCTCCAATCTCTACATCGCCGGCAGCTCGGTGTTTCCCACCGGCGGTTTCGCCAACCCCACCCTGACGATCGTGGCGCTGGCCCATCGCCTGGCCGATCACCTGAGGAACACGGCATGAATCCGGATTGGCGATTCGATCGGCGCGGCTTTCTGCGGCGAGTCCTGGCTGGGCTGGGAACCACCGTGCCGGCCATCGGCCGGGGCACCGAAGCCGAGATCGGGGCATCGTGGCGGCCGCCCGCCACGGGCCTCGATCCGCGCCGGTTGCTGGAATGCTATTTCG
>CAYMHN010000610.1:0-2547 GCA_964390235.1 uncultured Candidatus Competibacteraceae bacterium | reverse complement strand
GCGGAGCCGACGGAGATGTCGTCCCGCGACTCCCACGCATTGCCAAGCTCAAGCGAGCTGCCGACGTACCACTGGAAATAAGGAATAAGCGCTGCCCGACGGTAGTAAATCGCCTGGACGAGCGCCGTATGCTGGCCGCTCAGGAAGTCCTGCGGCAGGCCAGACAGGTCGAGAAAGCCCCCCATCCTGAAGCGATTCTGGATCGGGGCTTCCCCGGAAGTCGTGCTGTTGAACCGAGCGCCCACCCCGACCGTGTGGGCTCCGAAGGTCTTGAGGTAGTTCAATCGTGAACGGAGCTGTTCAAGGTCGTCGTCGCCTCCGAGCCCGTCGCGGTACACGTCGTACTCAGCGAGCATGACCGCTCCGCTCGTCGGGAAACTGGTGTTGTCCAGGCTGTCGTACAACAGTCGTCCGAAAACGGATCCGCTGTCAAAGTCGAACTCGGTCAGATCCGGCGCACCGACCCGCACGTCGACGTCCCCCGTGACCCAGCGATAGCCGATGCGAGCCTCGGCCAGCACGCCGAAATTGCGGCCGCCGCTCAATTCCACGCCCGACTGGCTGATCCGGTACTCCGCAAAGGGATCGCTCGAGCGCTCGAATACGGCGACGTTGCGCCTTTCGAACCTGGCCCGGGACTCGACAAAATACCGCGAGGCGTAGTCCAGCGGCTGATACCAGTCCGCACCGAGAATGGGATCCTCACCCACCTGGGCGCCAAAGCGCAACTCGCCGTTCAGTGGATTGATCGCGGTGCGCAGGTAGCCGAGCGCCATGTTGTAGCGGTTATCGCCTCTGAAGTCGTTGCTCAGCGCCACGCCGAACTGCAGGTAGTTCGGGCCCCAGCTGCGCTCGTTGGCGGTGATCTCGATGCCCGATCGACCCTCCTCCTCGACGAGGTCATAGTGGACCGTCTGGAACAGCTCCAGCCCGTAGAGGCGCCCGATGTCTTTTTCAAGCCGGGGGACGTCGAGCGGCTCGCCGATCGGCTGGCGGATGCGTTCGCGGATCATTTCGTCGGCGATGCGTGAATTATTTACGATCCGCACGAACTCGACGCTTTCCGGCGCTGGCGGCGGATCGCTCCGCTCGGCCACAAGAGTCTGGAACTCGCTACTGGCTACCGACAGGCGCGCGAGTTCCGCGCGCTTGGTCTCGGCTGCTACGCGCCCGGTTTCGATCGCCTCGGCAGCAAGGTGGAAGTCTGCGCTGCTGATCTTGCCGAGGTCCGGAATGATGAGGATATCGTGCTCCGCCAGGCTGGCGATCTGCAGCTCTGCGTTTGCCCGCGTCATGATCGACGTCAGCTGCCCGGTGATCTGCAGCATGTTGCGGACGGCCTCGGGCGGTGCCAGCGGCGTGCTGATGTCCACGGCGATGACGATATCGGCGCCCATCGCGCGCGCAACATCGATGGGCAGGTTGTTGGTGATCCCACCATCGACGAGCACTCGTCCATCGATCTCCGTCGCGGCAAAGGCGCCCGGCACCGCCATGCTTGCGCGCATCGCCATGGCGAGGTCACCGCCGGCGAGCACCACGGGCTTCCCGGTGCCGATATCCGAGGCCACGGCGCGAAACGGGATGGGGAGCTCGTCGAAATCGCTCACCGTGGAGACGTGTCGTACCAGCTGGCGCAACGCCAGATCGAACTTCTGGCCCTGGATCGCACCGGAAGGGAACATCAGGCTGCCATGATTGAAGCCTGGCTTTGCCTTCACCAGGTAGAGATCGTCATCCCGCTTGCGACGGAAGGGACGCTCCACTCGGGGCGGCCGGTCACTGAAGACATGATCCCAGTCCATGTCCTTCAGCGCGGCCTCGATCTCATCGGCGGACAGGCCCGAGGCATAGAGTCCGCCGATGATCGAGCCCATGCTGGTGCCGGCGATGTAATCGACCGGGATGTTAAGTTCTTCCAGCACCCTGATCACGCCGACATGCGCCGCACCGCGCGCACCGCCACCGCTCAGCACCAGCCCGATTCGGGGCCGGTCGACCTGCTCTTCCGTGACCTGCTGGGCCAGCGCCGGCTGCAGGGCCGCGAGGCACAGCGCCGCCCCCACTGGAATCGTCATCCATCGCGTGTCCATATCAAAGCTCAATCCAGGTTTTGCCTCAAAGGTATTTCTCCATCGGGATCAAGCGGAGCAACCTTGCACTCACACGCCGCCAGAATCCCGTTGCGGGTTCGTGCGTCCAGTCCTGGCCATCGTCTGCCGACCATCTAATTCCTCCATCGGGGTTCCGGCTAACCTTCCAGCTGTTGACGGGAAGCATGGCGGTCTCGATGGCCTGTGCGACCTGTTCGGCCAGTTCCGGACTGTGTATCAGCAGCCCCGTTTCGGAATTCAGATAAATGGAACGCAGGTTGACGTTGAAGGACCCGACGAAAAGCGTCCTTCGGTCGAACACAACAGACTTCGCATGCAGGCCGACGATGGCCAAACCGCAATCTTCGCGCGTGTCCATCCAGGTGGTGCAGGACGCGGCGTCGGGCCTCAGTTCATGTAATTCCATCCCGGCAGAAATCATTCCGGATCGTCG
>CAYMHN010000609.1:0-2548 GCA_964390235.1 uncultured Candidatus Competibacteraceae bacterium | reverse complement strand
CCATGACCGAACCAGCCCTGACGGATCAGATCCTCGCTGCGGTGCAGTTCGAAGGCGTCACCCAGCACCGTGGTCACATAGCGCTCGAAGCGGTCCTGGCAACCCGCCTGGAGATAGCAGAAGGCCGCCCGAGGCTCGCCGCACAGCGGCAGCAGCAGCATGTCCCGCAGCTCGGGGTGCTGCTCCAACCGGATGACCGAGGCCGGCGTGGTATCGATGAAACCGTGATCGGCCGTGATCAGCAGCAGGGTGCCGCTGCCCCGCAGGTCGGCAATCAGCGCGTCCAGATGGCGATCCAGCTGGCGCAGATGCTCGGCCACCGGCACACTGCCCACCCCGTACTCATGGGCCAGGGCATCGAGTCTGGGCCAGTAGGCATAGACGAAGCGTCGCCGGCCCAAGGCCAGCTGATGCAGCCGCCGGCAGCACTCGGCCAGATCACGGTAGTCCCAGCGCCGCGCTGCACCCGCCATGGCCAAGCTGTAGGCGGAGTTGACCAGATCGCGGCCGATCAGGTAATCGCCCTCCACGGCCAGGCGGTCGAACTGGCTGCCGGCGCCGATCACCTCGACGGGGTCCAGGCCCAGCCGGTTCAGCGCCATCCCGCCCGAACGGCTGCGAAACGGCAGAATGGTGCTCACCAGGCCCAGTTCGCGCAAATACATGAACCAGCCGGTGATCGCATGCTGCCGCGGCGCGGTACCGGTCATGAAGCTGGTGATGGCCGGCGCGGTGCTGGACGGGAACACCGAGCTGAGCGGCCCGCGTAGCCAGCGCCCGAGCCGGGTATCATGGGCTTGCAGATACTCGTAACCCAGGCCGTCGATGACCAGCAGCACCACGTTGCGGGCGGCGGCGATTTCGGCCGGCGGCAATTGCGCCAGTGGCGGATGGATCTCCGCACCGCCGCCCAGTCCCAGGCGCAGCGAGGCCATCAGGTTGACAATGCTGTTGTCGTAATCCGGCTTCAGCATGGCTAGCACCCGTATTGCTTGCGGTAAGCGCGCACGGCGGCCAAAACCTCTTCATGGTCCGGTTTCTCCGCCAGATACGCCAGCAGGTGCTCCAGGGTGACGATGCTCAGCACCGGCAGCCCGTAACGCCGCTCCACCTCCTGTATGGCCGAATACCGGCCCTGGCCGCGCTCCTGCCGATCCAGGGCGATCACCACCCCCACGGCCTCGGCGCCGGCCTGTTGCAGCAGGGTCATGGATTCCTGGATGGCGGTGCCGGCGGTGATCACGTCATCGACGATCAGCACCCGGCCGGCCAGCGGCGCGCCGACCAGCAGTCCACCCTCGCCGTGGTCCTTGGTCTCCTTGCGGTTGAAGCACCAGGGCAGGTCGCGCCCGTGGTGCTCGGCCAGCGCGATGGCCGTCGCCGTGGCCAACGGGATGCCCTTGTACGCCGGACCGAACAGCAAGTCGAACTCGATCCCGGCGGCGACGATGGCGGCGGCGTAGAACCGGCCCAGCCGGGCCAGGGCCGCACCGCTGTTGAACAGCCCGGCATTGAAGAAGTACGGGCTGACACGCCCGGATTTCAGGGTATACTCGCCGAAGCGCAACACGCCCCGGTCGATCGCGAAGTCGAGAAACTCCCGCTGGTAGCCGTGCATGAAGACATCCATCGCTGAATTGACGCTGAACATTATCATAGCCGCCAGCGCGATACCGCGCCCCGATCCCGTTCTCTCGGTGCAACCCGACCCGTGAAACCGCCCTCGCTCAGCCCCGCGCAGCAAGCCTGCCTGCGTTACTACGCCAGAAACCCGGACAGCCCGCCGCCGCCGCAGTTCGGTTATCTGCTCCTCGACAGCCTGGTCGCCAATGGTCTCCTGGAACGGGCGCCGGCCATCTCGATCCCGCCACTGCCGTCGGCATATCGCTACCGCCTGACGGCACGCGGGCGGTGGCTGGTATCGAGCATGAGTGAATGACCCGGCGGTCGAAACTGGTACAGTAGCTTTCCGTGAATCGAACCATCCATGACGAATGCGTGTAGTTACGCTAAACGCCAACGGCATCCGCTCGGCCGCCCGCAAGGGTTTCTTCGACTGGCTGGCTCGGCAGCAAGCCGACGTGGTCTGCATCCAGGAAACCAAGGCCCAGTTGCATCAGCTCGATGAGCTGACCTATTTCCCGCGCGGCTACCATTGCTACTACCACGACGCCGAGCAGAAGGGCTACAGCGGGGTGGCGCTGTACACCCGCCGCCAGCCGGATCAGGTGATCTACGGCCTGGGCTGGGACGAGATGGATCGCGAGGGGCGCTGGCTGGAAGCGCGCTTCGGCGCGCTGTGCGTGGTCTCCCTGTACCTCCCCTCGGGTTCCTCGGGCGAGGAACGCCAGCGCTTCAAGTTCGAACTCATGGACCGCCTGCTGCCGCGGCTCATGGAACTGCGCGACAGCGGCCGCGAGTATCTGATCTGCGGCGACTGGAACATCGCCCACCAGGAAATCGACCTGAAGAACTGGCGCGGCAACCTGAAGAATTCCGGGTTTCTGCCCGAGGAACGCGCCTGGCTGGATCGCCTGTTCGGCGCGGA